>JAAZIX010000094.1 GCA_012800655.1 Clostridiaceae bacterium
AAGCATCAGCCTGTCACCAGGCTTAATATTCAGACCGGCTCGCAAAATCAAATCGGCGTATTTTTCCAGATTTGTTTGTAGATTCTCCATGGCTAAGATATTCTCCTCCGCATGACTCTGATTTCCTTATTCGCAGGAGATTGTAGCACAAATCACCGGCTTTGACAGCTATATGTATTGAGCGCCGCCTCATTGTTTGGTATACTTGCCGAGATTGCCCTTGGGGCATTACGCTGGGAAGTATATAAGGAGTGTGACATTTGGATTGAATAATAAATTGAAATTGTACGGCTTTAACAACCTTACCAAATCTCTTAGTTATAATATTTACGATGTGTGCTATGCGGAAGGCGAACGCGCACGACGAGAATACATCGAATATATAAACGAGCAGTACAATTCCGAACGTTTAACCCAAATATTATGCCGTGTGACCGAAGACATCGGCGCGCATGTTTTGAATATTTCCAAGCAGGACTATTATCCGCAGGGAGCTTCCGTCAACGTACTTATTGCCGAACAGAGCCTTCCCGAGGGCATGGTCGACCCGACCTGCAATAGCGGACAGCCTTTCCTCGGCCAGACCATACACGCGCATTTGGATAAGAGTCATCTATCCGTGCACACCTATCCGGAATCGCACCCCAACCGCGCCGTCTCTACTTTCCGCGTCGATATCGATGTCTCCACCTGCGGAACGGTTTCTCCCCTGAAAACTCTGGACTATCTCATCGGCAGCTTTGATTCCGACATAATGAGCATCGACTATCGGGTCCGCGGCTTCACCCGCGACGACGAAGGGAATAAACACTTCCTCGACCATCAAATCACCTCGATTCAGGACTTCATTGCCGAGGAAACACTGCGTCGATACGATGCCGTGGATGTTAACGTCTATCGGTCCAATATATTCCATACGCAATTGCTCATTAAAGAGATCGACCTGCAGAATTATCTGATTAATTCCGATCCCTCCGAATTCACTCCGCGCCAGCGCCTGGAAATCACCCAGGCTCTGCGCCGCGAGATGATTGAGATCTTCAGCGGGATGAACGTCTATGCCGAATAGAAATGTCGGCAGTCGCCCGCCGCGTTCCTCCAAATTCGCCGACAGCGAACACCAAAACGGTGCGGAGACATCCCCGTTGCGCCGCCGCCTGCGTCAATTGTATATGGCTCAGAGCAGCGGTGCCCCCGGTAGCCAGGGCACGGCACAGGATACGAACGAGCTTGAGATCGGCGCTTTCCCCGATAACATCGAGGATTGGCAACCCGAGAACTGGCTCAATGAGGATTTGCGCACCGCCGGACTCTCCGATTTAGCCTCTTCCGCCGGAACGATTGCCGCCAGTCGCCCGCTCCACCCTGCCGGACGCCCGACCGCCCGCCCTTTTCTTCGTCCCGGCAGTAGCCCGGAAATCAGTCGCGCCGAGGGTCTTACCCAGGAGGATGCCCCTCTCAAAGACGCGCTCGAATGGTATCGCGAGTCGCGGATCGTGCCCTTCGATGTGCCGGGTCATAAACAGGGCCGCGGAAATCCCGACCTGACCGAGTTTCTCGGCCAACGTACTATGTCGATCGATGTCAATTCGATGCCGGCACTGGACAATCTGATCCACCCCACCGGCGTTATTCGTGACGCGGAAATTCTGGCCGCTCAGGCCTTCGGAGCCGCCGCTTCTTTCTTTATGGTTAACGGTACTTCTGCGGCAGTACAAGCAATGGTAATGACATGCTGTGGTGAAGGCGATAAGATCATTATGCCGCGCAATGTCCACCGTTCCAGCATTAACTCCCTAATCCTCAGCGGCGCGATCCCCGTCTATGTTAATCCGGATACGGACAATCGCCTCGGCATACCTCTGGGCATGGCGGTCGCGGACGTGCGGGCGGCGATTGAACGCCACCCCGACGCCAAGGCCGTGTTGGTTAATAACCCCACTTATTACGGTGTCTGCCCCAATCTGCCTGCCATCGTCTCCCTCGCCCATGCCAACGACATGAAGGTCCTCTGTGACGAAGCTCACGGTACGCATCTCTACTTCGGCGACAACCTGCCGATTAACGCGATTACGGCCGGAGCGGATATGGCCAGCGTCAGCGTTCACAAGACCGGCGGTTCGCTGACCCAAAGTTCCCTCCTCTTGTTAGGCGACGACATATCGCCGGGCCTGACACGCCAGGTAATCAACCTGACTCAAACTACCTCCGCTTCTTATCTTCTGATGGCTTCGCTGGATATCGCCCGCCGCAATCTCGCCCTGCACGGCAGAGAAATCTTCGCCCGCGTAACCCAATACGCCCAATACGCCCGCGAGCAAGTCAACGAAATCGGCGGCTACTATGCCATCGGCAGCGAAATCTGCAACGGCGACTCCTTCTACTCTTTCGATACGACAAAGCTCACCGTACACACCCGCGCAATCGGTCTGACCGGCATCGAAGTGGCGGACAAACTTCGTCTGGACTACGGTATTCAGGTGGAATTCGGCGACACCGGCAACTTCCTGGCAATTATCTCCGTCGGTGACCGCCCGCGCGATTTGGAACGCCTGATCTCCGCCCTGACCGAGATTCGCCGCGGCGCCGACGGCGACCCGGCCGATATGCTTTTCCATGAATATATCGAACCGCAGATGGTCGTTCCGCCGCGACAGGCGTATTATACAAATAAGCGCACCGTGCCTCTGGATCAAGCTCTCAACGAAGTCGCCGGTGAGTTCGTCATGTGCTATCCGCCCGGCATCCCGATCCTCGCCCCCGGCGAACGCATCACCAGCGACGCTCTGGACTATATCGAATACAGCCGCGCCCGCGGCAGTAAAATGGTGGGTACCGCCGACCTCGAGGTACGCAATATACAGGTTTTAACCGATAAGTAATTTAACCGATAAATAATTGGAGGTGAATTATGGATTTATGGCTTACCGAGTTTAGTTCTCCCGACGCAAAGTTCTCGATCCGCGTGGAAAAGCAGCTCTACTCGCATACCAGCGATTTTCAGCAGATCGACATATTCCAAACTCCGGAATTCGGCCGGGTACTGGTTCTGGACGGAATTGTGATGTTGACTGAAAAGGATGAATTCATCTACCACGAGATGATGGTTCATGTTCCCATGGCCGTCCACCCCAATGTCCGGACCGTCCTCCTGATCGGCGCCGGTGACGGCGGCAGTTTGCGCGAACTATGCCGCTATCCGGATATCGAATGCATAGACATGGTCGAGATTGATCGCGAAGTTGTCAACGCCTGTCGCCGTTTCCTTCCCGAGGTTGCCGCGAGCTTTAACGACCCGCGGCTTAACCTGGTTATCGGCGACGGCATCAGCTTCGTGCGCACCAAGCAGGATGAGTACGACCTGATCATCGTCGACTCGACCGACCCCTTCGGGCCGGGCGAGGATCTCTTTACACGCGAATTTTACGCCAATTGCTATAATGCCCTGCACTCCGACGGCATTATGACCAACCAGCACGAGAGCCCGTATTACGACTCCGACGCTCAAATCGTTCGGCATATTCACGCCCGCACGACTCTCTATTTCCCGATCACCAAGGTCTATCAGGCCCATATCCCCACTTATCCGTCCGGACACTGGCTCTTCGGCTTCTCTTCGCGCAAATACGATCCGGTCGCGGATCTGCGCGCCGAGGAGTGGCTCGCCCGCGGTATCGAGACCGACTACTACAATATCGATTTGCATCGCGGCTGTTTTGCCCTCCCCACTTATGTCCAACAGCTGCTCAGTGGTGGCGACGTATGAGCGGAACGGATTTTGATTTGACCGCCGCCCTGGCCGCCGACGGACCGCAACGCCCGCTGTTCTGTGGCTTCAGCGCCGAATTGTCCGGTGCCGAAGCTGTCGTTTACGGCGCCCCGTGCGATTCCACCGCCTCTTATAAGCCCGGTTCGCGTTGGGCCTCCGTCGCCATGCGCCACGCTTCCGAGAGTCTCGAGACCTGGAGTCCCCGCCTGGACAAGGATCTGACTGATTTCCACATCGCCGACGCCGGCGAGCTCGAACTCCCCCTCGGCAATATGCCCCTCGTCATGGATAAAATCCGCAAGACCACCGCCGATATTCTGCGCGCCGGAGCGATCCCGATCATGATCGGCGGCGAACATTCCCTCACATACGGAGCCGTCCGCGCCGCCTACGAGCGCTACCCGGATCTCGAAGTCATCCATCTCGACGCCCACACCGATCTGCGCCCGGACTATCTGGGCGAGAAATATTCCCACGCCTCGGTCATGCGCCGGGTCTGGGAGCTGCTCGGCGACGGGCGCATCCATCAGTACGGCATTCGTTCCGGCACCCGCGAAGAATTCGTCTGGGCACGGGAACATCTAAACTTCCATCCCTTTGAACTGTCGGCTTTGCCGGCGACATTGGAAAATTTACGCGGCCGTCCGCTCTACTTCAGCCTCGACCTGGACGTGCTGGACCCGGGCTGCTTCCCCGGCACCGGCACCCCCGAGCCCGGCGGCGTCGGCTTTGCCGATCTGGTCGCGGCGATATATTCCCTGGTCGGACAGAACGTCGTCGCCTGTGATTTAATGGAGTTAGCTCCGACACTGGATCCGAGCGGCATTTCAACCGTCACGGCCTGTAAGTTGTTGCG
>JAAZIX010000095.1 GCA_012800655.1 Clostridiaceae bacterium
AAAAAAATAAAAAGTAGTGACAAATGGTCACATTACAAAAAGAATATTTCCGAGTAAAATGCTGTTAAAAGGGTAAATCTGCCTTTTTGTCCGGTAATTGAGGTTGGGGCCAGGCGCGGATCCCCCCTTCCCAGAATAAACGGTCCGCCTAAGTTAACAGTGAGCAAATATCAAAAACAAACGGGAGGATAACGAATCTATGAAAACGAAAAAAGCAATAGCCCTTGTTCTTGTGCTACTGGCACTGATGGTCTCTGTGACGCTACCCCCGCAAAAGACGGTCGCGGCGGGCTCGCCGGGCATCGTGACGGACACGAGCAAAATCAGTGAGGGTAATACGGTGTGGTTTGGCAATATTCAAGTTATGTTGCAGGGAGTTCTTCCCATCCAGTGGCGCGTCCTGGGCAACGGAAACGACAGTGGCGGGAGCTCCAGGCTACTTTTGTCTGACAAATTGCTTGAAACAGCAGTTTTCGCTCCCCTTAGCAATGCCTGGCAGGGTAGTACGGCCCGGAGTTGGTGTGGAGACTTTTATACAAATTCGTTCAGTGCGACAGAACAGAACGCTCTTGTCGAAACATCGAAAGACGATGAAGCATACACCGCCCAGTCAGGTACGAATTTTGCCGCTTCGGATGGCATATTGAATAATGAGTTTGTTTTCTACCTGTCGGCTGAGGAAGCGGAAACCTATTTTTCAAATGACGAAAGTCGAAAGGCGAAGAGTTTAGAAGGTGTCAGTTATAATTGGTGGTTACGGTCACCCGAGGCAGGCAACAATAATTATGCGGGTATAGTGAGTTCTATCGGCAATGTGCGGAGTAAGGAAACGCACAACTTGTCAACTTACACCCGCCCCGCCTTCAATCTCAATCTGTCCTCCGTTCTCTTCACATCGCCTGCCGAAGGCGGCAAAGTCAGCGGTCCGATCGGCAAAGACGCACTGACCGTCGTTCCTAACACTGAAACGACCGAGTGGAAGCTGACGCTCTTGGATACAAGCCGCGCTTTTTCCGCATCGTGGTTTTGGGGGGATGACATAATGTCGGTAGGTTATACCGCCTGGGCCGTCGATATAGACTATGACGAGGAAAGATTAGGAGACAACGAAAGAGTCTCCGCATTACTGTGCAAGAAGGACGATGGTACAGTGTTGTACTACGGGCGGCTTGAAGATGTCAGCACCGGCGGGGGCGGGCGTGTAAGAATAAATATTCCTACAGGCCTGGCCATCGGCGAATATCAGCTGAAGTTATTCAATGAGCAGGTAAACGGTGATAAGAAAACCGACTATGCCAGCGCCTTCTCCACCTTTGATATCAAGGTAGACCCCATTTTTGTTACTGATATCTACCTGGATAAACAGTCCGCCGTTATGCTCACGGGCAATACCGTCACTCTGGCCGCCACGGTTTACCCGGAGTACGCTACCAACCAGAACGTGACCTGGAGCAGTAGCGATGACAACATCGCCACCGTGGATCAAAACGGCAAAGTGACGGCCGTGGCTCCCGGCGCAGCTATCATCACAGCGGTCGCGGAGGGTGCAGATGAGGAGTATGGGGAGGATACCGCGGAGGCATGCTTTGTCACCGTATTGGATGCGCCCGTTCCCGCCATCGTGCCGGGCTCGGATAGGGTCAGTGTTGGCAATACACTAAGGTACGGCTACTTCTTGGATGAATATGACGACCCAATCTATCTGCAGTGGCGCGTGATGGGCCCTGGGAACGACGGCAGCTCAAACTCCAGACTTCTTTTGTCCAAGTATGTGATTGACTACGCGAATTTCAATTCAAGCGGAGCAAATACATGGCAAGGTAGCGATGCCCAGAACTGGTGCGGAAACTTTTATACCGATGCGTTGAGCGCGGTAGAACAGACCGCTCTGGTCAAAACGACGAAAAGCGACGGCGAATATACCAGTAAGCATAATTACGTTTTTGGCACCTCCGCATTGACCGATGAGTATGTTTTCTTACTGTCGGCTGAGGAAGCGGAAACCTATTTCCCAAATGACGCCAGCCGGAAATGTAACATTCACGACGACTACAACTATTATGTTAACTGGTGGTTGCGCTCGCCCCTCAAAGGCAGTGGTGCAGACGTCGGCTTTGTGCGTTCTTTTGACGGTCGGGCAAAATTCGCCCCTGCAAATGAATATATCGACGAAGCGACAATACGGCCCGCTTTTAACCTCAATCTGCCTTCTGTCCTTTTCACTTCCACCGTCAAAGGCGGCAAGCCGACCGCTGTCGGACTGGCGGAAATTCGATCCGGCGTATGGAACGACTGGAAGCCGACGCTTTTGGACGCTAGCCGCAACGGTTTTACCGCGACGGCGGGCACGGGAGCGGTATTGAAAAAGCCGGCAGACTATGCGACCTGGTCTGTTCCGGTGACCTATTCGGGCGCGACGACGGGGGAGAATGAAAAGATCTCCGCACTCCTGTGCAAAGACGGGAAGGCGTTGTACTACGGGCAACTCGCGGCTGCCGCAAGCGGCGAGCAGTCCGTGGATGTATCCATTCCCGCGGGGCTGGCCGAAGGCGAGTATCAGCTGAGAGTATTCAACGAGCAGGTCAACGGCAATAGAATGACCGACTACGCCAGTCCTTTCAGAGATATCACTATCAGGGTATTAGCGATAACCTATCCGAAGATCACTTCGTTCGCCGTCAGCCCGATTAAATGTCCGGCCGGGGGAAGCATAACGTTTTCCTTACAGGTGCATCCGGAGGGTGAAAAACTCACGGATTTGCAGTACACACTAAAGGACCCGGGCACAACCAATGCAACAGTGACGCTTAACGGCGAATTTCTCGCGTCGTCGCCCGGTACAGCGATCGTGATGGTCAGCTTCATTGAGGACAATGGCTTTAGACACGAGGGAGACCTTGAAATCACTGTATATGAGAAGGACAATCCCCCCACGCCCACACTTCCGGGCGGGACTGATCCGACCGAGACAGATCCGACTCAGACCGACCCAAGTGAGACTGACCCAAGCGGAACCGATCCGAGCGGCTCTTCCGGAGTCAGAATGACTCAACAGCCGCCGGCATGGACCAAGGGTTCGAACGAGTCCGCCAGCTTCACCTCAAACGCCGAGTTCGCGGAGTTCCTCTATGTCAAAGTTGACGGAGAAGTGGTTGATGAATCCAACTATGATGCGAAAGAAGGCTCGACGATTATTACTTTCAAACCCTCATTCCTTGAGACTCTTTCGCTGGGTAAGCACCCGGTGCAAATTATTTCCAAATCGGGGACTGCTTACGGCACGATTGAAATCAAAGCAAAAACCGCACAGAGCACCGAACAAGAAGCTCAAGCGGATGATACGACACCGACGACGGGAGAGAGTAGCGGATATTACCTATGGCTGGCGGTGATGCTCTTAGCCGCAATCGGATTAATCTTCTTGGCACTCAGAAAAAGAGTAATGAAGCAGAGAGATTAGATCGAAGCCGCCTGCTAAGAGGAGCAATTTATCATGGGGAGCCGAACATCGATTCGGCTCCTCTTTTGTGCGCCGGCCATGAACGATGGTATTAGTTTTGTAGTCTTTAGTCGGAATATAAAAATGCCGCGCGAGGAATCGCGGCACAGCAAATGCAAGGTGTAAAAATCGTTGTCTGGTTACTTCAGTCCTTCCATCCGTGGCAGCAAAGGCAGAAGCAGGCCCAGCAGCAGTCCGGTCACCGCGCCGGAAATCACGCCGTCGATGAGCAGGAGCGGTAAAAGCTGCAGAATCGGCAAGGAAGTATAGAAAACAACCAACATAAGCACCTGCCCCAGATTGTGTGCCACGGCCGAAAAAACGCTGTACAGGAGTAGCGATACCCGACCGCTTCGGCAGGGTCTACACAGCAACAGCAATATTATTAAGCTGACCGTTCCCCCGACTAGGCTGATACCGCCGGCCATCGCGCCGCGGATCAGGAACGCAAAACCGGCCTTCAGCAGCACCAGACTCGCGCCCAGCCGTACGCTCACGAACAACAGCGTGAACATAACCACAATATTGGCCAGGCCATAGCGTGTGGGAATGATCGGCAGGAGAGGCGGTAAATGTGAATCGAGCCAAGTCAGCACCAGTGTCAGCGCGAACAGCACCCCACCCAGAGCAAGACGCCAGGCGGCGGAACGACCGGCGCGGATACCGTTACGCGGATCGACGGCGCGATCGGTACGAGGCTCACTATGAAGGGCATCACCGGGATCACTATGAAGAGCGCTACCGAGATCGCTATTGCGATTCATGTTTTTTAACTCACCCGAATCACTCATCGCGCGTATCACCTATGCCCAATCTCAACATCCGGCAGGCGCTCGCCGGGTCGCGGCTCCCCCTCGGCCGTCAGCACCAATTCCTTGGGCAGACAAACCGCCAACTGCCCCGGCCGCTCAATCGCGCCCATGTGCACGCATATTTGATCCGGGCAGTCCGAATAGGCGAAGGCCACCCGTCCCTTCCCGTCGAAGCGCAACGCAACATGCTCTTCACCCGGAACCGGAACAATAATTGTCGAATCGGCGGAATCCGGCGCAACAGTTGCAGAATCGGCGGAATCCGGGTCATTTATCGCGGAAATGCGCACAGCCCGGACATCCTCCGGGCTGCTATCCGAATTAATCAGCGGCAGACGCAGGATTATTTCTCCACGGCGACGCAACACCGCCCAACGTTCGGGCGGCAAAGGTCGCGGCCAAAAATACCAGAGTAACGACGCTCCCAGCAACACGCCGATTACGAGCCAATCCCACCATTTATAACGCACCGGACGCACAACCCGAGCCGAGTCCGCAACTTGCGTCGAACGAGGGGTATCGTCAACCAAATCCGCAACCTGAACCGGGCTCACAGCTTGCGCCGAGCGCGGCGCATCGTCAACCGGACGCGTATCCTTACTATCTCTGTTATTGTCTCGGGGTACTCCCACGAATCTACTCCGCACCAATATCCCAGGAATCGCGACCGTCGGCGCTCATAATCGGAATTTGCGGACCACCCAGGGCAGTGCTCCGCCGAGTCAGTGCATCCCATGCCGCTCGAACACGCGCCAGGCTCTCGCGAACATTATTCGCGGGCATATCGTAAATTGCCAAATCCTCTACCGGGCAGGCAATCGCGTCCAGACCGAACCGCTCGGCCAGCCACACCGCACGATAGGAATGGTACCACTGCGTACAAATAATCACCGACGGAGCCGCAAAGATTTCCCGCGCTCGTACAACGGAATCGTAAGTGCTGAAGCCGGCATGATCGAGAAAAATATCCTCCGCCGGCACCCCGGCCGCCAGAGCGTACTCCCGCATCGCATTCACTTCGTCATTCACCTTGCGCCCGTGATCGCCCGAGAGCAGTAGCTTCTCCACTTTGCCGCTCTTATAAAGCTCGATGCCCCGATCCATGCGTGCCCGCAACATCGGCGAGAGCGTGCCGTCGGAATAGACCCGCGCGCCGAGAATCAGAGCCACATCGCGGGGAGGAACAGCTTCGAGAGAATAGAGCTTTCCCTTAACCGACCGGGTAACAATCAGTTGAATCAACACAAAGGTGGCGACGGCCAGAATTATTAAAATCAGCAGTGCGTAGAACATACGTTTGTAGCGTGAGCGTTTCTTGGTCGCGGGCAGGTCTCCGCGAGATGAGGGCATGCCGGCGGCGTGCGACTCGCCGGTGGCATGCGATTCGCCGAAATCGTGCGACTCACCGGCGGCGGTATCACAAGTCGCGCCCGGCTCGGTACAGCGAACTTCGTCCGCGTCACTCATTTACGGAGACTCTCCATAATCGCTTCCAGCTCATTCCAATGACGCTCAATCTCCGCCACGAGCTTGAACTGCGTGCGGGCGCGAACCAGATTATGTTTGGGATAGGCGGTGCGGAAATAAACATCGCCGGCCAAATAATCCGTCAGAAAACGCACCCCGATCGTATAGGTCATCAGGTAGGCGCCGTACAACAGGCTCTCATGCTCCGCCTCGGTAATCAGCTCGCCGCACTCGCCGAGAAAACCCTCGGCAAAAGCACGGTACAGATCGAGATCAAGACGCACTTTGTCGAGATCGTGCTCATCCTCGAGCGCTGTCGAAGCACCGAAGCGGATCCCGTCGCCGAAGTCGTAGGCCACAAGCCCCGGCATAACCGTGTCAAGGTCGATGACGCAAAGCGCCTCCCGGGTGGCACAGTCAAAGAGAACATTGTTGATTTTAGTATCGTTATGCGTAACGCGCTGTGGCAGAATTCCCGCCTCCAACCTATCAACCAGCCAGCCGCTTTTCGATGCTTTCTCGGCAGCGAACTCGATCTCCGCCTGACAGGTCATATTGCGATCAACGACGTCTTCGTATATTGCCCGCTCGAGCGCCTTGACGCGTAGCGGAGCATGGAGAAAATTCGGAATCGTGTCGTGCAGTTCCTCCGCCGGGAAGTCCGCCAGCATCTGCTGGAAACGCCCGAAAGCGCGGCCGGCTTCGCGCAAATCGCCCGGGTTCTCGACCAGCTGCAGGGTGTAGACGTTATCGATATAGTTGTAGCAGCGCCAGTACTCGCCCTCGGTATCGACATGATAATAGAGCCCTTCCCCGGTCGGCAGGAAGGTCAGCGTCTCACGGGTCGGATCTCTGCCCTCGGCCGCGAGCTTGCGTCGAAAGTGCTCCGTCACACGCACGACATTGTCCATAACTTTGACCGGATCCTTGAAAACATTCTTATTAATGCGTTGCAGGATATACTTCGATTCCTTCCCCGCGGCATCGACCACTTCCAGCCGGCAAGTCGAATTAATGTGCCCGTCTCCAAAGTCGAGGTCTATACCGGTAAAATCACCCTTAATCCGAAATGCCGCTGCAATTTCGCGGACTTGAGCCTCTGTTGGCATATTGTGTTGCTTCCTTATCTAAAAAATGTAGGTGCCGTAGCGCCTACATTCTACAAGACTTTTCGCTTTTATGCGACTTGCTCTCGACCGACCGCCCGGCTCAGCCCGGCATCAGCCGTCTGCCCCGACAGTATGGCTCGGGGCCGCTACTCGGTTCCGTTGCCCGTCCCGTCTACTTAACCGCCGGAATGCTGCGGCTGCGCGGGAGAACCTGCTCAATTATCGGCAAAAGAACAATAATCGCCAAATATTGCGCCAGACCGGAGGCTAAAACACCCGGCAGGCGGAGCCAGAACTGCACCCAATAAGGGTTACCGAAGATTTGCGCGATGCCGATTGTCTGTATAAAGGCGCCGTTGATCACGGTAACCGCAACCGTCGCCAGCAGAGAGGTCCCGGCGGTAACCCGCGCAAAAGCCATTTGTATCAGGCCGGCAAAAAGACCGACCAGGCAGACGTTCAAGGTCAGCAGGATGTGAAAGCTACCGCTCTGAATATTAATCAGGACGCCGAGGAGGTCGCTGACGCCGCCGGCGAGGAGCCCGTAATACGGGCCGAGCAGTAGCCCGACCAGAATAATCGGCATCCAAGTCAAGCCGACCCGCAATTGACCGCCCTGGAGCATGATAGCTCCGATGCGGGTCAGTATTATGGTCAGGGCAACCAGAATAGCGGACAAAGCTAACTTATAGGTCAGCATTCCGCGCGAGCGAATCAATGTGCGACAGGAACCCAAGCGGTATAGGCGTCGCAAGACTTGCACAAAACCTTTGTCCTCTTTCTTCTCCATACCCGTTCACTCACTCTCTCAGGTCTTTGCCGGGTAGCAGAACCGCCGGCTTTATAGGAATATCGTTCCGGGAACAGTCCGCCCGGAACAACACTTCCGGCAAATAATGATATTACAGCCGCGCGACTCCGGACTCGCGGGCGGCACGCGCCACGGCGACGGCCACGGCATCGCGAACACGCGGGTCAAAAGCCTCGGGCATAATGTGATTCGGGCCGAGCACGTCGGGTCCGACCAGATCGGCGATGGCATGGGCGGCGGCGATCTTCATTTCGTCGTTGATATCGGAAGCGCGCACATCCAAAGTTCCGCGGAAGATGCCGGGAAAAGCGAGAACATTGTTGATCTGGTTCGGGTAGTCGCTGCGACCGGTGGCCACGACAGCCGCTCCGCCGGCCAGCGCCTCGTCCGGATAAATCTCCGGAACCGGGTTGGCACAGGCAAATACGATCGGGTTCGGGCTCATCGACGCTACCATCTCGCGAGTGACACAGTTCGGAGCGGAAACGCCGATAAACACGTCCGCGCCCTTGATTACGTCGGCCAGCGACCCCTGCTTCTTCTCGAGGTTGGTGACCAGGCTCATCTCTTCCTTGATAAAGTTGAGGTTGGGACGGCCGGCGTAAATGGCACCCTGACGATCGCAAAGAGTAACATCGCGGAGACCGCAGGAAAGCAGCAACTTGGTAATGGCAATCGAAGCCGCGCCGGCGCCGTTGAGCACGACCTTGACGTCCTCGAGCTTACGGCCGGTAATTTTCAAAGCATTGATCAGACCGGCCAGCGTGACCACCGCCGTACCGTGCTGATCGTCGTGGAAAATCGGAATATCGCAGCTTTCTTTGAGGCGACGCTCGATCTCAAAACAGCGAGGCGCGGAAATATCCTCGAGATTGATTCCGCCGAAGCTACCGGCCAACAGCGTAACCGTCTTAACAATATCATCTACATCCTGCGAGCGGATGCAGAGCGGGAAAGCGTCGACACCGCCGAAGGCCTTGAACAGGGCGCATTTGCCCTCCATCACCGGCATGCCCGCCTCGGGACCGATATCGCCGAGACCGAGAACCGCCGATCCGTCGGTCACAACCGCAACCATGTTCCAGCGGCGGGTCAACTCATAGGAAAGGTCAACATCCTTTTGAATCGCCAGGCAGGGAGCGGCAACCCCCGGCGTGTAGGCCAGGGCCAGGTCCGCGGAATTCCCTACCGATGCGCGTGTATTAACTTCGATTTTGCCGCGCCACTCGGCGTGCTTGGCCAACGCCAATTCGTTATGGCTCATTTTCCCTGTCGAAGCTGTCGTTGTGTCTCCGTCATTATTCTTCCGTGCGTCTGTTTGGCTCATATTTCTCCTCATATCCGTGTGTTGTATTCTTCCGCCGATTCGGACGGCAATCGTTCCTACACTCGACAGCAATCGCCGCTACATCCGGCAATGATCGTCCGTTCGACTGCATATCATTTTAGCCCAAAGCAGGCTTTTCCGCCATATCTATCCTTCGAGCTCAATTTAACATTAGGATTCGAGCAGCTGATTGCCGAGCGATCACAACTTTCGTCACTGCTCGCCTTATCAAACAGTTGTGACTACGACGACGGTGACTCAAATGATGTTAGAGCACGCAAAATCAGCACCGATCAGCTCAATCAGCTCATTGAAAGGGAAATAATCAGTCACGGAGCCGCCGCTCACACGATTGGCATTGTATGATTTAATGAGCAGGGCGGTGAGAGCTAATATACGTTCATATTCCGGCTCGCTGACATCGGGATGTTGCATATGTTCGCGGAGAACAGCGCAGACAGAGGCGGGAATCTTAGCTTCGGAAGAGGTTGCTTTATCGTCGCAGGTCACACCTTCTGTGCAGGTTTCTCTCGCGGCAGCATCGCGCTCACGGCTCAATCGCGCCAGACCGGCAGCCAGAGCAATCGCAAGATATCGACGCGGCATACCGGTTTCGACAGCCAGGCGATATGCCCCGAACATGCGATCGGATGCGGCCAATTTGCGCTCCGGGTCACGTCCGACGCGCTCGACCGTATCCGCCGTGGCATGGTTTCCGAATCGGTAAAGCAGGTCGTCGACATGATCTATCAACGGCGCAACGGGTGTGTTGTAATGCTTGGCCAGAGCCAAGGCAATCTCCAGCATCGCGGCACGCACAAAATGATAAATATCCGGCCGCGCTATAGCCTGCCACACGAACTTTAGGCCTAGAATCTCACTGAGCCAGGCACAGGTCGCGTGCCCCATATTGAACAGGTACAGCTTCCGATTTACGTAGAACGAAAACGGCACTGACGTATCGGCAATCAGACCCGTGATCGCCGGCATATTGCCAACTTCGGCAGCGGCATCATAGGGCAGAAACATGTACGGCTCAACACTGATGGCGGCAGGGTGAATCGCCCGTAGTTCCGGCGTGATGACCGGGATCATGCGGCCGATCGAAGTTTCGAGCAGACCGACCTCAGCATCCAGGCGCGCGGCGTACTCGGCAGGGAGATGCTGTTTCAAATAAGAACGCATGTGGGCGGCACAATCATACAGATTTTCACAAAGCAGTATGTTCACCGGCGGGCAGCCCTGCTCCATTCTCAGCGCCAGTCCGGCGGCCAGGCCGGGCGCGATGCGCGGCAGCACGGCGGCCCCGACGGAAGTGGCAATAATATCCGCATTGAGGACGGCAGCATTGACAGCTTCCGAATCGGTCGAGTAAATTGCCCGCACCGGACCGATCTCACGGCGCTCCCGGGAACTGTCGGATAAGGTAAAATGCGGGTATGTACCATCGCGATTCAGTGCCGTTATTATCTCCGTGTCTACGTCCGCAAAGACCACTTCCAGACCGCTCATGCTGAAAATCTGTCCGATAAAGCCGCGCCCCACACTGCCGGCTCCGAAAATAACCCCTGTTCCTTTTGTCACAACACAATTCCTCTTCTTGCGCATCCAAGCTGAGGTGTGGGCTTAATCAGCTCCACCCAGGTACATTCTCAAACGAATGCTGTCTCTGTCAGCCCCGCTTTTGCAACTCTATAAGTTCTCTTCTCTGGTCTCCCGCGGTGATCATCAGCTTATACAGGACGTCAAAATACTCCGCTTCGGCAACTCTTCTCTCTTCCGACCACTGGGGTAGGAAGCTGTTGCGCCGGTGACAATCGGTAGCGACGGCATAAGCCGCATTAATATCAGGATAAGCGCCCGCCGCCACCGCGCCCATTATGGCGGAACCGAGCAGCGCCGCTTCCGTCTCCTGCGGCACGACAAATTCCAGACCGGTTACATTGGCCTTGAGCTGGCACCAAAGCGCCGATTTGGCTCCGCCGCCGGTGGAAATAATTCGTTCTATGGCCCCACAGCCAGTGCGCAACGGAGTCAGATTGCGCC
>JAAZIX010000096.1 GCA_012800655.1 Clostridiaceae bacterium
GCGCGCCTAATCCTTTCATTTTCGGGATGTACGTAATACGGGATATGACGGAGTAGACAATGCCGACCAATATGGAAACCAAAAGAGTAAGTTCCAAGGGGGAGCAGGTGATCTCCCAGGGTTTCATTGCGCAATATGCCGCTGAGGCGACGATGCGCACTCCCGGTGTCGTCGGTATGGGTGTCAGTAGCGTATCTTTGTTTAAGAATGCACTGGGCTATGAGCATGAGGGTGCCGGAGTCAAGGTCGAAGTCGAGAAGTCGAACAATCTCCTTGAATTGACCGTCTACCCGCGGATCTATTACGGTGTGGTGGCACCGGACGTAGCTTGGGAAATCCAGCTTAACGTCAAAAGAGATGTGGAAAAATATACGGGTCTGCCGGTCGGAGCGGTGAATGTACATATCGTCGATGTTTTGCCCATACCGTATCCCGAGCCGCCGGAATCGTCCGATTCCGCCGCCGACACTGACGAAGAAGATTTTATGGAGGAAATTGACGATGCATAACACGGGAGTTCGTGTTTTGGTGATTATCCTGACCCTGGTTACGGGAACCGTGGCGGTTTTCGGACTGATCTATTCCTTCCAACCGACAATGGCGGAATACGTCCCGCTCCTGTTTAAAAATCTAACGGCTAATAAGACTGCTTTTTGGATTGTCGTTCCACTCCTATTTGCTCTTCTGCTGACGTCGATCTTTGCTTTGGGAATCAGCGTGGACGCAGCCCGTCTGCGGCGCACCAGACTGAGACAGAATGACCTCGGTGCCATTGACATCAGTGTTGCCGCAATCGAGACGGTCGCGCTCAATGCGACTATCTCGGCACAGGCGGGAGTACGTGATGCACGAGCCTCGGTCTGGTCGGCCAAAAGCGGCAAAATTAATGTGCAGCTCAGGGTTTCGCTGTATCCTGATGTCGAAATTCCTTCGGAGATGGAAAGAATTCAGGAGCGGATACGTAAGGATATCGAGCGTTTTACCGGTATACAGGTTGACAATGTTATTGTGAAAGTTACTCACATGGAACAAATGGGGGCGAGAATAGAGCGATGAAATTAAACCTGCACCGCCTGGTCGAAAAACTGGTTCGTCAAGACGCCGGAGCGATCGGTGGCACGGTGGCCTTTGTTCTGGCTCTCCTGCTGGTTATTTTCGGCTTTTGGAAAACCTTGTTCATTGTGATCCTTTCTCTGGTCGGCTACTACGTCGGTGCCCGCTTCTTCAGCAATCCGGATACGTTCCGCCGTCTGCTGGATCGAATTTTTCCGCCGGGTCGCTTTCGATAGGAGTAGGATAGTTGGGACGCATTTTAAATAGAAGAGTGGCTTTCCAGCTGTTATTTATGCTGACGCAAAGGGAGCGGAACAACAATGTGCTTCCGGCTGAGGAACTCTACGGCGAATACGATTTGTCAATTTGTCTGGAAGATGATCTCGATGATGATGCGGGTTCCTGGGAAGTACTCGAGGATGAGGAGTCGGAATTTCCGGAATCGGTTGATGATGAGGATCGGGCTTATATCAAAAATCTGGTTGAACAGACCTGGAATTTGCGGGCGGCGCTCGATGCGTTTATCGAGCCCTTTCTGCGCGGCTGGTCGCTGACGCGGCTTTCCGGTGTGGATTTAGCCAGCCTGCGCCTGGCGATATCCGGCCTGCTGCAAGAGCCGGAAATTTCCGAGCGTGTGATCATAAACGAGGCGGTCAAGCAGGCCAAGCGCTACGGAAATGAAGACTCGCACGCCTTTGTTAACGGCGTTCTGGCCTCGGTGGCGAATTTGGACCCGGACGAATTGGTCGAGCGTCTGAAAAAGGCCGGTATTCCGGATCTATTGGCCGAGCGGGTACGTCTGTCGGTCGAGGAGAAAGCGTAAATGACGCAAAATGTTCTGACCGTAACGGAAGTAAATCAATTGGCGGCATCGCTGTTTGAACGTGATCCCGTATTACGCAATTTGCAGGTCAAAGGGGAATTATCGAATGTTAAGCGCTATTCCTCGGGACACATTTATTTTGCTCTTAAAGACAGTGAGGCGCAGATCAGCTGCGTTATGTTCCGCGGTCAGGCCGCGCGTCTTACCTTTGAGCCCAAGGACGGACAGGCGGTTGTTTTGAGCGGGCGTGCGACTATTTACGTACGCGATGGCCGCTTCCAGTTGTATGCGGACAGCATGCAGTTGGAAGGGCAGGGTGATTTATTCGCCGCCTACTTGGCTCTGAAGGCCGAATTGGAGGGTAAGGGCTGGTTCGATCCGGCATTGAAGTGCTCTTTGCCGTTGCTTCCCGGGCGGGTTGGTGTCGTTACTTCTCCTTCCGGAGCCGTTATTCGTGACATCATTAATGTTGCCGGACGGCGTTTTCCCAATTTTAATCTGCTTCTGGTACCGGTTCAGGTTCAGGGCGAATTGGCGGCCGGGCAAATTGCCGCCGCTATTGATTATTTGAACGGGAATGACTCTGTCGACGTCATCATTGTCGGCCGCGGCGGCGGTTCGATTGAGGATCTCTGGTGTTTTAACGATATCCGTGTGGCGACGTCGATACGACAATCTCATATCCCGATTGTCTCGGCGGTGGGACATGAGACCGATTTTACGATTGCGGATTTTGTGGCCGATGTCCGTGCTCCCACACCCTCCGCCGCGGCGGAGTTGGTCTGGCCTAAGGCCGATCAACTTATGGAAAATATCGAGGAGAGCCGTCGTCAATTACGACGTCTCCTGACTGCCCGAACTGATTATGCTCATCTGTATCTTTCGCGCGCCAAAGGGCGTCTGGAGGCGGTCAGTCCCGCTCGGCGACTGGAACAGCAACGCCAGACGATTGACCAGTATTTATTGCGCCTGACCGGCAATATCAAGAGACGATCGGCGGAAACCCGGGTGTGGCTGGATAGTCTGAATCAGCGTATGGAGCAGGCTTTTGAGAGGAAGCATACCGTTGGACGGGCGGCCTTTCAGGAAAGCAATGCCCGTCTGCGTGCTTTGAATCCTTTATCGGTTTTGCAACGCGGCTACAGTATCGTCACGAACGCCGAGGGTGATTTGCTGACTACGGTGGAGCGGGTCAGAGAACGTCAGAAGGTGACAGTCGTATTGAGTGACGGCAGGTTAGGATGCGAGGTCAACACAGTCGAGTCGGATCGGCAGGCGGTGAGAATTTAGGCCTCTCTCGGAGCGGAGTGCCGCTTGCGCCGGAGATAGGGGATAAAAGAGAAGCAAATACATGAAGGGTGTCGGGTGATAAAATGAATTTTGAACAAATGCAATTAGATGATCTACAAACAGACGATTTGCAAAGTGCGGCTGCTGATCCCGAAGCCGTAAATACGGTCGAGGGAGAAGCCGGGAGTATTCCGGCGGAGATGAGCTTTGAGGAGGCGCTGGCAGAGCTGGATCAGGTGGTACGTCGTCTTGAGGCCGGTGAGATCGGTATCGAAAAGTCATTGGAGCTGTACAGTAAAGGGAATGAACTCGCTAATTTCTGTGCTCGGAAATTGGATGAAATCGAACACCGCATCGCTCGTTTGACGCGCCAGGGCGATCAGATGGTCGAATTGCCGTTTGACGCGGAATAGCGTACACGCAGAGGAGAAAACCTTGGAAGATAATCCCCGGTCCTTTAGGCAGGACTATGATCATTATTTGCGCTGTGTCGAGGATGATTTGGCACAGCTGATTAATGAACTCGACGTACAGGTGATTTTTACCGGCAAAGAGACGCTGGAAGAGGCTCGGACTGCGGCTTTGCCTGAAGTGATCGCCTATGCGCTGAAGTCGGGTGGCAAGCGGGTTCGTCCCGTTCTCAGTCTGGCGACGGCGGCCTCTTTTAACCCGGGACAGGCTGCGTCATCGGCGGTGAGACGTTTGGCGACAGCAGTTGAGTGTATCCATACCTATTCTCTGATTCATGATGATTTGCCCTGCATGGATAATGATATGTTGCGGCGCGGCTTACCGTCGGTGCATGCCTTTTTCGGCGAAGCCGCGGCTGTTCTGGCCGGAGATGCGCTGTTGAATTTGGCGTTCGAATTGTTGCTCGAAGCGGTTGCGATTGAGACTCCGGAGGAGCAGCGAGCAGATGCGGAACTACGTCGGAAAGCACAGTTAAATCGCCTGCGGGCGGCTCGTACCGTTGCGGCGGCGGCCGGTGCCGGCGGAATGATCCGAGGACAGTGGTTGGATATGGCTCTGGCCGAACGCAGTGACACCCCCGGCTTTGCCGAAGTTGAAGAGATGGCCGCACTGAAGACCGGTTGCCTATTTACCGCCGCGATTTTGTCGACGGGACAGTTGCTGGGGATTGCGGAATCCGCGTTGGTATCGTTAGAAGCCATGGCGGTTTCTTTGGGTCTGATTTTTCAGTTGCGCGACGATATTTTGGATGTGACCGCCGAACAGGAAGAACTGGGCAAAACGATCGGAAAGGACGCCGCGCAGGGGAAAGCGACCTTCGTCACGGTAGAAAGTCTGGAAAAGGCGGAGGAGCGCCTGCGGATTGAGCAGGAGCGCGTCCGTGAACGGATTGCCGAATTGGCCGCGGGCGGCTTTGCCGGGGAATTTTGGCACGGACTGCTTGAATGGCTGGGTCGGCGTGGAATGTGACAATGAAGCTTTTGTCCGATTACCCTATGATTGCCAAATACAGCGGTAGCGATGTTCATGAACGCCTGCGCGAGGCGGAAGAGCTCGAACTGTCGGCCTTGGCGGAAGAGTTGCGCCGGTTGATCATCAGCGTCGTGAGTAAAAACGGCGGCCATTTGGCGAGCAATCTAGGCGTCATCGAACTGACCATACATATGTTGCGTATTTTCGATCCGCGCCATGACAGAATTATTTGGGATGTCGGACATCAAAGTTATGCCTACAAGATACTGACCGGTCGCGCCGAAGAATTTTTCAATTTGCGGCGGGACGGGGGAATATCCGGTTTCCCGCGTCGAGAGGAGAGTCCCTGCGACGCATTCAATACCGGGCACAGCAGCACCTCACTCTCCGCGGCACTCGGTATGGCGAGGGCCTTCAAATTGCGCAAAGAGACGCGTAGTGTAGTTGCCGTTATCGGCGACGGGGCTCTGAGCGGCGGCATGGCCATGGAAGCCATGAATGATATGGGCGACGATGACGACGTGATTATAATCGTCAACGATAATCAGATGAGCATTTCGCCGAATGTCGGGCGTATTGCGCGGGATTTCGCCAGCATCCGAGTCAATCCGTATTATGTCGGTCTCAAGCCGCGCATCGAGGCGTTCGTCACGCGCATTCCCCTGATCGGCCGCGCTCTGGCAAACGGGTTACGCCGCATCAAAGCCTATTTCCGCCATTTAACACAGCCGCGCAATTGTATTTTTGAAGGTTGGGGTCTGCGCTATTACGGACCGATTGACGGTCATGATTCCCGCCAACTGGAGCGTTATTTGAGTGCTATGCGAAACTTGCACGGCCCGCGCGTGTTGCAAATTTTCACGCAAAAAGGACGCGGTTACGCGCCCGCCGAGGAGGAACCGGAGAATTTTCACGGGGTGGCGCCCTTTGTGGTTGAACCGGTCCGGGATAAGCAACAGAGGAACGGAAACGGTAACGGCGAAACGACGGAAGTAACTTGGGCGGATATTGTATCGGACTGTCTCCTCGAGCAGGGCGAATCCGATGATAGTGTCTGTGTCATTACCGCGGCAATGAGTAGCGGAACCGGAACGTTTGAGTTCGGGCGCCGCTATCCGGAGCGTTTTTTTGACGTGGGAATTGCCGAACAGCATGCCGTTACTTTTGCCGCCGGCCTGGCAACGGCGGGCTTGAAACCAGTTGTGGCTATTTATGCAACCTTTATGCAACGGGCATATGACCAGCTGGTCCACGATTGCTGTCTGCAAAACCTGCCCGTTACTTTTTTAATCAGTCATGTCGGTCTGGTCGGCGGTGACGGTGAAACACATCAGGGAGTCTTGACTTTACCGATGCTATTGCCCTTGCCGAATTTGCAGGTTTTACAGCCGCAGTCCGCATCAGCGCTGAAAGAACAGCTGGAATATGCATTGAATTACCGTCAAGGTCCCACCGCACTGATCTATCCCAAGGGTATCGTCGATGATCCGATCCCCACCCTGAATTTTCCGGGCGAAAATCCGACCGGCACAACTACCGCCGTGGCGCCGCGTCTGCTGCGTGCCGGTGCCGACATGGCGATTCTCTCGTCAGGCAACACTCTCAAGACTGCTCTGCAGGCCGCCGAGCAAATTTCGTGCTCCGAAGCACAGTCAGCGGAAATTGCCGTGATTGATTTGCAGCATCTCAATTCTCCGGATCTTAACGGCCTGATTCCGATCCTGGCGAAGTATCCGCGTCTGATTACGCTTGAAGAGGGAATTCTGGCCGGCGGTATGGGGCATTACGTAACGGAATGTCTGAGAAAGAGCGGTCTGAGCACCCCGGTATTGAACCTCGGCCTGAAAGAGTATCCGCGGGGAATCTTTTCTACTAACCGGATGCTACGACTTAACGGTCTGGACACGGACGGGGTTGCGACGGAAATAGCGCAATGGTTGCGCCGATAAATTTGTGTTACAATTTGTATAATTATACATTTTGAGGATCACAGATGCCGAAAAAGATCGGGCTTTACGCCAATACAGACCGGGATGCCGGATTGTACCGGACTCGCCAAGTAATAGAGATTCTGCGGGATCTCGGAGCGGTGCCGCTTGCCGATCCGGCCAAACAGCCGCCGGAGGTGATGGGTTTGCCGGGAATGACTCGTGGATCGTATACGGATTGTTCCGTTCTGATCAGTCTGGGCGGCGACGGAACCTTTCTCTCCGCTGTGCACTGTGCACAAGAGGGTCAGATTCCGGTCATCGGAATCAACCTTGGCAGCATCGGCTTTCTGACGGAAATAGAACCGGATCAGATCGAATGGGCCCTGCCAGCTCTGGTTAACGGTGACTATGAAATCAGAGAACGCATGCAGCTCGACGTGCGTTGCTACCACGAGGACGGCAGCGAGTTTTTTGCGGCGCTGGCGATCAACGATGCCGTGCTTAGCCGCGGTGCCGTACCGCATATTATTCCGATTTTATTGTGGATTGACGGCGAAAAGGTCGAAACTATCCCTTCGGACGGAGTTATAGTTTCGACGGCTACCGGTTCGACCGGCTATGCTATGGCGGCGGGCGGGCCTATTATCGATCCGACGCTTCAATTGATGCTGATTACGCCGATTTGTCCGCATACTTTGCATAATCGCAGTAGTATCATTGCCCCGCACAGCAAAATCCGTCTGACAATAGGAAATCATCAGCACACCTCTCACTTGTCGGTGGACGGTCGGAAGACTGTTGCCATCCGTCGCACAGACACGGTTTGCATCAGTCGGGCTGAAAAAGCGGCACGGTTTATTTATTTGTGTGAGCACAATTTCTTTAAACGTGTACCTGATAAGATCAGAGGACGAGGAAGGGAAGCATGAAATTATCTAAAGGAGAACGCCAGGCAACGATTCTGCGTCTGATTCGCGAAAGACCGATTGAAACGCAGGAGGAACTTGTCGAGTGCCTTAATGGCCTGGGACATAAAGTCACCCAGGCAACGGTGTCACGAGATATTCGCGAGTTGGGCATTGTCAAGTCCACCGGCGGCGGCCGCAACATATACATGACAATGAGTAGCGGTCGTAAAAGCAATACGGATCGGTTATTCCGAGTTTTTGCCCAGGCCGTGATTTCACATCGCACGGCGGCGAATTTAGTTGTAATCAAGACTTTACCGGGTATGGCGCAGGCCGGCGCTTCGGCCCTGGATGCGATGGATATGCCGCATATTGTCGGAACTCTGGCCGGCGACGATACTATTTTTATTGCTACCCCGTCGAATGAATCCGCCGAATATCTGAACAATATGATTCCGGATCTTTCTCTGAGCAGCGAGGCGGAGGAATAGCCGGGTAATATGCTGCGCAGTCTGCAAATCGAACACTTGGCCCTGCTGGATCGGGCGGAACTGGAGCCCGGTTCAGGCTTGACCGTGCTGAGCGGGGAGACAGGTGCGGGCAAATCTCTGCTCATCGGAGCGATTGAAGCCATCACCGGCTATCGTGCCGATAAAAACATGATCCGTAGCGGGCATGATATGGCCTCGGTTGAGGCGGAGTTTGCTCTGAACGAAGCCAATCTCGAATTTTTGCCGGATGAGGCGCGCGAATTCATCGAAGAAAGTGACATTGAGGAAACGTTGGACGGAAAATGCCGCTATATTCTGCTTTTGTCCCGGGAAATTTATGCCAACGGACGAACCCGTTCGCGCATAAACGGTCGGCAGGTTCCGTTGAATCTGCTACGCAAAGTCGGTTCTTACTTGGCAGATATACACGGTCAACGCGAGAATCAGTTGCTTTTTGACGCCCGTACCCATCGACAGTTATTGGATCGCTACGGCGGCGATGAATTGGCTACAGTCGCGGCCGAATATTGTGCCGCCTGGAATCGGCGCAGTGAGATCAAGGCTGAACAAGCGCGCTATCTGGCACCCGGATTGGACCGGGAATTGGAAATCGAGCGTTTGAAAACAGAGATAGAGGTTTTGCGTCGTCTGAATCTGAAAGAAGATGAAGACCGCAAGCTCCTGGCCAAAAAGCGCCAGTTCATGGACATCGGGCGAATGATCGAGGCTCTGCAGGCGGCACATTCCGCGCTGAGCGGCAACGAAGCCGACATCGCCGGCGCGACCGAACTCATGGGCGTAGCTCTCAGCTCGCTTGAGGAGGCAGCTGAATTTATAGAGCGCGCCGTCCCTTTGCAGAAGTCTCTGCAAACCGCTTACGAAACGGCACGCGAAGTCGCGGTCGAGGTGGCGCGCACTTTGGACCGCATAGAAATCTCCCCCGACGCGCTCGAACGTATAGACGCGCGACTCAACGAAATTGCCGTGGCTAAACGTCGTCACGGCGGCTCGATAGAATCGATTTTGGCTCATCTTACCGGCTTGGAGGACGAATTGGAACGTCTCGACAACGCAGCCTGGTGGCTGGCTAAGCTGGATGTGCAACTGGAGGAGATAACCGCCGAGCTTGAGGCTTTGGCCGGGAATCTGTCTCGGGCGAGATCCGCAGCCGGGCAGAGACTTTGCCGTGAAATCGGTCAGGAGTTGGCCGATCTCGGCATGAAGGGGGCACGTTTCGAGATTCAACAGATACAGCGCCCTTTCGCCGCGGCGA
>JAAZIX010000097.1 GCA_012800655.1 Clostridiaceae bacterium
GCGGACGACGCGGTTGCCGGTGATGTTTTCCTCGACGACGGTATTCAGCTTCTCGAACTGGCGGCGGATTGAGGTCCAGAAGGGGCGGATTTCTTTGGAGTAGCGGCTGGCGAGGTAGACAATCAGCGGCGTGAGGAAGAGCGAGGTCAGGGCGAGGATCCAGTTCAGGAAGAAGAGATAGATGCCGCCGATGATGAAGAGTGCCGTCTGTTCAAATGTGACGTTGAGCAGCCAGGCCCAGTAGTATCGCACCATGTCCAGGTCGCCGGTCAGGCGGGCCATGATTTCGCCGGGCGGTGTGTTCTGGAAGAAGCGCTGATCGCTGCGCATGAGGCGGTCGAAGAGGACGTCGCGCAGGACCGCGAGGCCGTATTGGCTACTGATTTGCGCGCAGATCCGCCCGACAAAGTAGAGCGCGGATTCGATCAGGGGGAGCGACGCCATCAGAATGATGAGGAAGACGAAATTCGTCATATCGCGGTTGCGGAGGACGTCGTCGATGAAGTAGCCGGTGATTCGGGCCGGCACCATCTGCAAAATTGCACAAAAGACGATGAGTGAGACCGAAGTTATCTGCGTCCAGCGTACCGGGCGCAAAACAGCAAAGCCCCAGCGGTGCGGCTTCTGCCTGTAGAACCAGACGTCCTCACGGGACAGCGGGTCATGATAGGATCGCTCCTTCTGTTGTCTGCGCGGGTACTTATGACGATTTTTCATCTCAACACCTCCAAGCGGGGTGATCAGCGTCTAAATGCATGGTAGGTATCTTAAGACATATCATAAGAAAAGTCACGCGCATTTACTCCTTTTGCACATTTGGATGTCGGCACGTCGTGCTCTGGCTCTCGGGCTGTTCGCCTCGACTGCGCACTGCCAGCTTCACCACCGATATCACTACGCCGTCGCTGTTGCCGCGCCGCTATCCGGGTACCGCCGTCCAGCTTCTGTCCGTCTCCGCCTGTAAAAGTCCGTCGTTTGACCGCGAACACCCTTTAAGCGTTCAGCGCACGCACATCCAGCTTTGCCGTCGCCGTCGCTGTTGCCGCGCCGCTATCCGGGTACCGCCGCCCACCTACTCTCTGTCTCCGCCTGTAAAAGTCCGTCGTTCGGCCACGAGGAGATGTCTGGGGTGCGTTTGCTCTATTTCCCGGTCAAAGGGCGGACTTTTGCGGGAAAGGTGCTTGCGGTTTTGTTTGAAGTTGCTTGCGGGTTTGATTTTGCGTGCAGTTTTGTTTGAAGTGCTACGAAGCTTTAATGTGGAGACTTCGTACAGGCATGAAAAAGCCGCGCCCGAAGGTGCGGTTGTATTAGCGGAGCGCCCTCTGAAACGGGGCGAACCGTGAAGCGAACAAGTTGAATGAGTCGGGATGCGCGTTAGTTATGGGTTGAGGTGTGTGCTAGTTATGGGGGTAGGTGCGCTTAAATCAAGGGGAGGCCTCGAGAGGGAGGTCCCGTGCGGTTATGCGGGGGCACGTGCTTGGCGCGGCCGCACTGCGTATGTGCGATTGTAGATTGGCGTGCCGAGGGGGCGGCCGGTTATTTGGCGGGCGCGTTCTTCGTCGGCCAGGCGTCGTAGCATGTCGCGGTTCCAGCGCCACTTTTCCAGACCCCAGCGGATCGGACCGGCGAACATCCGCATAATTGACCGGCGCTCCCGCTCGCGCCTTGCGTCGCGCCGCTCTCTGTGGGCCATTAGGCGGTCGATGTCGCCTTGGATCTCGTCCGGCACGGGGCAGTCCATCAGCATATCCTGCAGGCAGATCCGCATTTTCCAGAAGCGACGTGCGCGAATTCGGATGCGCCGCCTGAGCTTGACTCGTAGCAGGTTCAGAGCAAAACGCTCAAAGTCGGTCGGATCTTCAACATGTTGGGTCGTCAGACCGATGACTTCGTAGCCCGCGGATGCTAGTTCCTGCGCACGCCTCGTATCCGCAAGCTGTGCCCGCTCACTGCTGTGATGGGTTTTGCTATTGAACTCAATAATCTTGCGCTCCGCCGGCAGAACAAAGTCACCGAAGTACACGCCGGATTTGCCCGGGGTTAAGGCGTACGAGTCAACAGCAAGACCACGCGAATTGATGGCGAAGCCCGATGTATTAACAACTACCTTCTGATTGAACTTGAGGTCGCGCACGTTCATGCCGCCGAGTTTGTGGGGGAGAGAGAGGAGCATAAAAATGACAGCTTCGCGAGGGGAGTTGCAACCGTCTTTTGCGTAGCGCAGGGCTCGGAGCGCCTTTTCACGCCCGCGATGCCACCTCATTTCTTCGGCGCAACGGCGAAGCTCGGCGACGGTGGTGAGCGGCCGCGAATGCACCCCGCGCGGGAAAGCGCAGAAGAGAATAGCGAGCAGCACGGCCTCGAGGTCGTCAAGGTCACCGACGACTTGGAGATACGCCAGCGGAGGCGCGACGATGCCCTCTCCGGTCCGCTCATCGCAAAGCAGGTACTTCGCCGGCACGTTCAGCGTACAGTAGTGCACCTGATGCCCCTTCTTCTGATAGCGTGCCCTATAACTGAACACGGTCGTATGTGTCTTGCCGCCGGTGAGAGCGTCGAGATCGAAATGCGCACTGATGAAAGGGATGTCCCAACGCCTGACGGCATCCCAATGGCTGTAATAACGCCGCGTATTCGGCGATTTTCGTCTCACGCTCGCTCCCCCTTTCAAAGTCGCTCTGTCCAGAAATTTGTGCCTACATCATACACAAAACGGACAAGTTGCGCAAGCCCTAAAAATACATTTTTTAAATGTTTTAATTGCTTTTTTGCCAGAAATAAGCACTATTTAGCAACTAAAATCTAGTATATAAATCTAGTATGTTAGGGGGCGTGCGGAGAGGGACAGAGGGCGTCGAACCGCCGGCTTTGGGAAGATTTCGACGAAGGTGTAAAGGACCGTCAAAGATGCTAAAATGAAAAAGGAAATCGACTCTTATCGGAGGGCGAGTTGCCCTGAAACGGCGAAAGGAGATGAAAAAAATGACCCAAATCGAGAAAATTGAAGAACTGTTGAGACGTACCGGTGCCGATTATTTTACCGTCAAGTCCGCTCTGGAGGAGAGTGGCGGCGACATGTATGAGGCGCTAAAACTGATTGAACGGAAGATGGGCACTGCTCCCGAAGCCGGCGGTTCCGCTACTGCGGGTCCGGCCGACGCTGCGGAGGAGTCCTGTGCCGGATGTGAGGCTGCCGGTGAGTGTGAGGGCGCAGATAACGAGTGTGAGGGTGCCGATGAGGCGGAGGCTGCCGGGGAGTCGGAGAGTGCGGCTGCCGATGAAGCTGGCGAGGAGGCTTGTCGAAACACCGAGAGTCCGGATGCTGAGGCAGCCGGAGAGCACGTTACCGCAGCGCAGGTGCTCTTTGTGTTACAGGAGGCGATCAAACGCTTCGGTGCCACCTCGATCGAGGTTCGCAAGGGCGACGAGGTCGCGTTGAAGCTGAGTGCGCCGGTCGGCCTGATCAGTCTCGGAATTGCTCCGATCATCACCCTGATCGGCTTCGGTAGCACTTTCGTCACTGACTACGAGGTCTTTCTGATTCTACCGGACAAAACGGAGATTAATGTCAACAAATACGCACGAGAGCAATTTGCCGGGTTGTCCGGCATGGCGGCTGAGCTGGGTAAGCAGTTCCGCGATGCCGTGAATGCTGCTTTTGGTGTAAAGCCCGAGACGGAGAACGCTGACGACGAGTGTGCCAACGAAGACTGCACCGATGATTGCGGCGGCAAGGATACGGTAGGCTAAATCAGGATATAGTAGACTGAGTCGGATCAGATATACAATAAAATCGGCAGGAACAGCTTAGGCGGTTTCTGCCGGTTCACTTTTCAGAACGACATGTATCATCCCGGGTTCGTTTGCTCAGCACCGGAAGAGGCGGCGAGGAGCGGCTGATTCATTTAGGTGTCGGAATTCTGGAAAAGATCGGTTCCTTCGGAGAATTTTTCGCGATATTCTTTCGGAGTATATCCTGTGGCTTTTTTGAAGGCTCGGAACCAACTTGATGTATGTCTATAACCGCAATGCTGGGCAATAGTGTCAAAATCTTCATTTGAGCAAACAAGGGCGAATTTGGCAAACTCCATGCGCTTTTCGATTATAAATTCCGTATAATTTTTGCCATATAATTCCGTAAAAATTCTGCTCAGTTGACGCGGGCTGACGAAAAGGTCCTTCGCTA
>JAAZIX010000098.1 GCA_012800655.1 Clostridiaceae bacterium
CTTGCTGGCAGCTACTTCAGACCCCGACCCGAAAAACGTCGACGAATTTCAGAAAGTTCCCGGCGGTGAGCCGCCCAGCCTGGTGTCGCCGCCCGCCGGCTGTCGCTTCCACCCGCGTTGCGATCTCGTGGAAGAAGGACTGTGTAATGTGAAGAGGCCTCCTGAATTTGACTTGGGCAACAGACATACTGTGTCGTGTTGGCTCTTCAAAGATCGACCTGTCACACGTGATTACGAATGAAACGGAGTAAGAGGTTTTCATCATGCGATTTAGCGAGAAAAAGATGATCATAACGGGGGGGATACTCCTTGTCCTTAGTGTCACCGTGTCCGGCTTACAAGTCGCAAAAGTGCTGCCTACTAATTTCGCATTGATTCTTTTTGCCTTCCTTTGTCTGGTAAGCGGTGTATTTATCGGAATGATGGGCATCTTCACTCTCGTAAAGAAGTTTAGAGATAGAAATCGGGCCGATGACTCGCGTCGTAAGTTATAGCTCTCTTTCGTAAAATTTTATTCGTGAAAACATGATCGAACCCCCGCTATCACTACGTAGAGGGGGTTTGTTTGCTGATTCGTACGAATGTCGGTTAAATATCGTTCAATCGGGTATAATATCGGTTGTAATGGGGGGAGTACTTGTGGCTAATGATCTTGTCGTAATGAAGTGGGTGGGTAGCGAAGCTGATCTGCCGGCGCGGAACTGGCCGGATGGTTTTACGATTCGTGGCTATCGCCATCCGGAAGATTTGCCCCGGATGCTGAATATTTTATCGATTTTCAGTCAAACCGAGGAATACGACCCGCAGCGCGAGGATAACGTGACATTCTCGGCGGAACGCTTTGCCGATGATGTCTGGAATTATCCCGGGGTGTCTCCCGACAGCATTTGGCTGGGTGAATATAGAGGTAAGCCGGTGAGTACCGTTTCGGCGATTATCACTCCTAATGAGGACTACGGCGTGGTGCATTATCTGTCGGTTCTGCCGGAGGCTCGCGGACTCAAGATGGGGCATCACCTAATGATTCATACTATGCGCTATATGTTGCGCGCCGGGATGAAGCAACTCTGGCTACGGACTCACGCGCACCGCCTGCCGGCGCTCAATACCTATCTGAAGTTAGGTTGGTTACCGTTGATTGACGGGGATGCGACCAAGGTCGAGGCGGAAATAGCGGTTTGGCGCCGGGTGTATGCCGATCTTCGGTCCGGCGAACGTCGCGATGAGCAAGGGAGAGTGATTCCCTGGTTTGAGCGCTATTATATCTCCGAACGGACGCCGGAATTACGTGATTTTCCTTTTGAGGAGCTGAAAAATGAGTAGGCTCAATATCGTATGGGTGGAGATTCCGGATTTTACCGAATTGAACTTAGATGAGCTTGAACAGAAAATTAAACAGATAGAGAGGGCTATATATGCTTAGGGTAGAAACGAATAACTTAGCAAAATTTGTTACTGAGGATGAGGTGAAAAACATTAAGCCACAGCTTGAATTGGCGGCGCAACAGTTGCGTACGAGAACAAGCCCGGGCAATGAATTCCTGGGCTGGCTAGACTGGCCTTGTGATTTCGCTACTGCCGAATTGGAGCGCATTAAGGCAACGGCAACCGAAATCCGTACACAATGTGAGGTTTTCGTTGTTGTCGGTATCGGCGGCTCTTATCTGGGAACGCAGGCGGCGCTGAGTGCTCTCGGTCCGACTTTTCCGCAATTGTCGAACAGTGCGGAGCGCGGCGGACCGCTGGTGCTTTTTGCGGGCCATCATTTGTCAAGCCGTTATATGGCGGATCTCCTTGATTATCTGGCCGACAAGGAAGTAGCGCTGAATGTGATTTCCAAGTCGGGAACTACGACCGAGCCGGCGATCGCCTTCCGCCTTTTGCGCGAGTTTTTGGTCAAAAAATACGGCCGGTCGGAGGCAATGCGGCGCATCTACGTCACAACAGATCCGGAAAGAGGCGCACTGCGTGGTTTTGCCGATGCGCAAGGCTGTACTTCCTTCGTGGTACCGCCCGATATCGGCGGGCGCTACTCGGTACTGACGGCAGTGGGCCTTTTGCCGTTGGCTGTGGCCGGCGTGGATATCGTTGGACTTCTGGCCGGCGCGGCGGCGATGCGCGAACATCTGATGAATGATAAGAACGCAGACGGGAATAATCCGGCCTATAAATATGCGGCGGCGCGGAACATACTGCTTCGTAAAGGCTATGACATTGAGATATTGGTCTCGTATGAGCCGGGGCTATTCTATTTGGCAGAGTGGTGGAAGCAGCTATTTGGTGAAAGTGAGGGCAAGGATCAGCGGGGGATCTTCCCGGCGGCGGTTGGCAACAGCACGGATCTGCACTCAATGGGACAATATATTCAAGAGGGACGGCGGGCGCTTTTCGAGACGGTGCTGGAAATTGCCGAGCCGGGTCGTGATCTGTCGATTCCCCGAGAGGATGATGATGCCGATCAGTTGAATTACTTAGCGGGGCGGCCGCTGTCCGAGGTTAATCAGGGTGCGCTTGAGGCGACGGTGTTGGCGCATGTGGACGGCGGGGTGCCGAACATGCGAATTTGTCTGCCGAAGCTGGATGCGCTCACGCTCGGAGGACTCTTCTACTTTTTTGAATATAGCTGTGCGCTCAGCGGTCTGCTGAACGGAGTAAATCCCTTTGATCAGCCGGGGGTTGAGGCGTATAAGGTGAATATGTTTGCTTTGCTGGGTAAGCCGGGATACGAGGCGGCGGGCGCCGAATTGCGTGACCGCCTTAACGATGGACGGATGTAAAGATATGGAAGACAGAGAAAGACCGTTCGCAGCTCTGTTACCGACCTGGTTCGGCAACCGGATGCTCTGGCAACAGAATTGCTCGTTCAGTTGGCAGACTCGATTTCAGGGTGCGGTGCGGCTTTGCCTCTATCGTGCGTCTTTGCCCGGAAAGACGCGTAATCTGCCGGATCGGCACTACGGATTGATTTATAGTCAGACCTTGATCAGGGATCAGGAGGGAGAGGCGGAGTTTACTTTGCCGTCTTTTAAGGCGGGAGAGGAACCGCTGACCCTGATTGTTCAATTTGCCGCCGACGAATCATATTTCTACAGTGACGAGGCCTTGCTCGAATTACACGATGAATTGTCGCGACCGGTGACGGATGAGGCTTTGTTGTTACGACAGGCTTTGCGGGCAGGAAAGGGCTCGGATTGCCTGAATGGGCACGGACGCTGTCCGATATTGGCGGCGGAGATGGAGGAAGGTCCGCGCGCCGATCTGGAGATTTTTGTCGATATCGTTGTCGGTGATGTCTGGATTGCGGCCGGTCAGTCGCAGATGGCCTTGCCGTATTCGGCAATTGCAAAGCAGCGGCGGATTTATTCGGATAGTCTGCAGCGGGTACGAGCCTATCATGATGGGCGCTGGATTGATGCCGAGCGGCCGAATGCTCTGTATCAGGTCTCCGCAGCCGGTCTGCGCGCCGCGACTTTGCTGGCGGAGCGACTCTCCTATCCGATCGGATTGATCGATATTTCCCTGCCCGGTAGCGGGTTGGAGAACTATCTGCCTCCGGATATTGCCGCGGAATATCGTACGAATCGCAACGTCTTTCCGACTTTGCCCGCCGAAGCGGATTTCAGTCCCGCAAAACTGCAGTACACCTCCCGTACCGGCCCGCAGGGACAGGCTGCGCGAATGATACTGCCGACTGACTGGGCGAGCGGCACAAGCCCGAGGCGCTTGCCTAAGAGACAACTGTGGGCGGAACGCCTTGAACCGTTGCGCGGTATGGGCTGTCGCGGAATTTTTTGGTGGCAGGGAGAGAACGATGTTAATACGCCCGAGGCCTATATCAGTTATTTGCCGCGCCTACTTGAGGCCTGGCGGGGACATCTGAGTGCCCCGGAGGGAGAGGAGATAGGCTTTATTTATGCACAGTTGCCGCCGATACTGCTTTCATTTGACTCCCCCTGGCTGATACCGCGCTTTAATATGGCGCTGGCGCGGGTTCTTCCGCGCCTGGGCAAGGTCGCGGGCCTGATTGCGGTCAATGATCTATCTCCGGAGTATCGTCCCAATTTGCGCGGCTGGGAACATCCGCTCCATCCCTTGGATAAGTTCGCGGTCGGGGAGCGCTTCGCCTATACGGCACTGGGTCTCTGCTACTCTCGTCGCGAACTCGGTAGTGCGCCGCAGATTCACGGCTGGCGGCGAATCGGCAAACAGGTGATGTTGGATTTTAAACCGCTTATTGAACCCTTACGCCTGGCCGACGGCAGTTCCGAATTGCGCGGTTTCTGGTTGGCCGATCGGGACGGAATCATGCGTCCCGCCCAGGCCAAGTTGCTACACGGAGTCAATGTCCTGGTCTATCACCATGAGATTGCCGAACCGCTGTACTGTGCCTATTCCGCCGCCGGCTCCGGTGACGAGGGCAATCTCTGTACCAAGGATCATCACACGGTGGTTCCGTTTATTATCGCTTTAATCCCTGAAGAGGCCGATACCGTATCGAAGGCGGATTTGCCGCCGCCGAGCTTCATTGCCGAAGACAGTGGTTGGGTGTGTAAAGATCGAGCCCAACGCTTCGGTTGGTTTCGCTCGCCGCCTCCGGGCTCGGATTTGCCCGAGCCGGATTTGTCGCTGATTCCGCCGGAGATTCCGCGCTATGCCGACACGGTGCAATTGTGGGAGATTATTCATCCGCAACAGGTTGAGTTGGCGCTGGTGCCGGAAAAGGTGCTGAGCGGACAGATGGCCTGGCGACTGAAATACGCGGTCGGCGAAGGCCGGAGTAAGGATGTTCCTTTGGTATTGATGCGTCCGAATCCGCAATACGATTTTCCGCGTCCGCCGACGGATTTACGTTACTATAAATACATGCAGTTAACCGTATTCAATCCCGACCGGACGGAAAAGGGTCTGGCTCTGTCGTTGAACGCGGATAAATTTGCCCCGGTCGTGCAGCAGTTCAGTTGGCAGAAGGTTATTCTACCCCTGACGCCAGAGTACGGTCTCGGCGCGGACGGGAGCTTTACGCTGACGATCAGGGATCCGCAGGGGGCGGGTTCACTGTATATCGACAGCTTCGAACTGATGGTCAATGAATAGAGAAATTCTCCGTCCGAATCGCCGGCTGGGGCAGAACTTCTTTGTCAATCCGCGTCTTTTGCGTGAGCTGGTTGACCGATGTGCTTTGGATGAGAGTGATTTGGTTTTCGAAGTCGGCGCCGGTACCGGCGAATTGACCGCCTTGTTGGTTGAACGTGCCGGGGCGGTGGTAAGTTGCGAGATTGATCGCCGTTTTGCTCCACTCCTACGTAGCCGCTTCGCCGATGTCGATAATCTGCAAATACTATTCACCGATGTGCGTAAATTGAACTTTGCCGAACTCGTCGCCGACCGTCTCGCCGCTTTTGACGCGACTCCCGTTGAGCACGAAGCGTCGCCGCGCAAACCGGGCAGGTTGGCGGTGCTGGCTAATTTACCGTATTACATAACCACGGTTGTGTTGGAGCAGGTGATGACGCAGATTCCTCAGACGGACAGGCTGGGGCTGATGGTGCAGCTGGAAGCGGCGGAACGTCTGGTCGCTCCACCGGGAACGCCGGGCTACGGACCGACGGCGATAGTCCTCGCCTTATGGGCGCGGGTGCAAAGTATAACAAAAGTGGCGGCGGGCAATTTTCGCCCCCGTCCGCCGGTGGAGTCTTGCTGGCTCTGTCTGGAGCGTCGCGCCGATGAAGAGTATGCCGCTGTGCTTGTACGGCCCGGCTTTGTCGACGGCTGGCTTTCTTTTTTGAAGAGTGTATTCACACAACAGCGCAAGACTTTAGTCAATGCCCTGAACGGCGCAATTCGGCGCAGTTTTGACCGGGAGACGGAGGCGGCGGAAATCGTGAACATCTTAAGTCGCCTGAATTTAGATCCGCAATCAAGGCCCGGCGAAGCAGAGCCGCGGCAATGGTTGGATTTATACTGTTTCTTATCGCAATGCGAATAAACACCGGGGATTTGCGCTAAATATTACCGGCATGGACATGGCGCAGGTAGCGACGTGCCGAATCGACGGCGGCCAGGACGATCGGAAGCGGGGTAGGCGGTCTGGTGCTGCGATAGGCTGGAAAATAACGGCTCAGGTGCAGGGGAATATTGGGTGAAATTTCGGCTAGTGCCTCAGCCAAGGCAGTAATCTGTTCGGGCTCGGTATTGACTCCCGGAATTAGCAGACAGGTAACCTCAACATGCACCAGCGGTACGGCGGTGCGGATTGTCTGCAGAACCGGTTCGAGGCGACCGCCGCAAATTTTGCGGTAGACGGCGTCATCAAAAACTTTGAGATCGATATTGAGTGCGTCAATATGGGGCAGGAGCTCGTGCAAGGGCTCGGGATTGATAAATCCGTTCGTGACCAGAACGTTGACCAGTCCGCGTTGGCGTGCCGACGGGGCAAGATCGGCGATAAATTCATAGTTGATCAGCGGTTCATTATAAGTATAGGCGATGCCGACGGAGTCATGTCGGGCGGCCAGGTCGAGTAGAGTCTCGGTATCGGTATATCGCCCGTTGTCGAGATGCCGGGCGATCCGCCAGTTCTGGCAAAAGTCACAGTTCAGATTACAACCGACGCTGCCGATCGAGAAGATTCGACTGCCGGGCCGAAAGTGGAACAAAGGCTTCTTTTCGATCGGGTCGTAAGCGGCGGAGCTGATCCACCCATAGGTATAGGTATTCAGTTCTCCGTCGTCATTGCGGCGGATACCGCAGCGCCCGGACTCACCGGGGCGCAAAGCACAATAGTGCGGACAAAGTTCGCATTGTAGACGATCTTCCGACAGTTTCCGCCAATACCGCGCCGGGTGGGGGCGGTGCGGCTCGCCGGGGAACTCCGGCGAGCGTCTATTCATAACGCGTGACCTCAAAGCGCTCCATATTATAGGGCTCGTCCGGACGGATGCCGGCCTTTTGCAGGGCTATATCCACCTGTTCTTCCGTCGTATCGATACCTTCAAGAGCGGGCAGCAAAACACCGCGTCGCAGTCCGCAGTTGACAATGACCCCATAGACCTGCGGATCGAGATCCTCTATCGAGGCAACAGGCTCGGCGGGGGAGAGGACATCAACGGAATAGGACAGGAACGGAAGCTCTTCGACTCGAACCGGGGTGAAACGCGGGTCACGACTGCAGGCCGAAACGGCGTTGTTAATGATTTCCTGAGCTAGGTTTTTTTGGTAAGGGGCGAGGGTGCCGATACAGCCGCGCAGGCGTTCTCCTATGTGGAGCGTGACAAAGCAGGCGGCACGACGTTCGAGGAGTTCCGGTGGCAGACTAAGATCGCGTTTGCGCGGGGGTTTCCCGTTACGGACATAGTTTTCAACGGTTTGCCGGGCGAGCGCAAGAATATCGGTACCGAGCTGCTTTTCCGCCGCTCCGATCTCAACCCAGGCGGTGAGATAGCCGATGCCCCAAGGCGCCTGATAGGACAGTAGTTCCGTATCGTAATCGCAGTTCGCCAAGATGCCGGCAAGGATTTGGAAACTGCGCAGACCGCATTCACCGGCGGCTTCACTGATTCGCGGATCGACGGTAAGGAATTGCTCGAGGCGGCCGGATTTAACGATGCGTTTGACCTCGGCATCAAAGCGAGGGCCCTCCGGCGCAAAACCGTAGTTAGAGTCAACGGATAGTCGGTGGGAAAGATCACCGGAAGCAATGATGACGGTACGACGCCCCAGGCTTTCGATAGCATCGGCTAGGATTTGGCCGAATTCAAAGAGCAGAGCGGGCGGCAGGAAGCCGAAAGCAATCTCAAGCAGGCGAAAATCGCTATATTTTCGGTTGATAAAGTAAAGCGGTACGAAGGCGCCGTGATCGAGACCTATCTCTTGGCGACTGTCAGCAACAGAAGGGTAGGGGCAGGCGGGAACCTGTACCTTTTCCGCTGCGGACATGACCTGTTGCAGCAGTTCATCGTCATTGGCGAAAGACAACCGAACCTGAGGTTGGCCGAATTGTGCCATGCTACCGCGTAGCTCAGACTGATTGATCAGACGGATTTTATCGGCGGCCAGGGGCGCATGCGGGGAGATTAGGACAATCGTCTCCGGCGCCAACTCGGCAATGCGCTCAGCTATGATATTGAGCCCGGCGGCAGTTGAGGCGGCACGACACTCCTCACCGCGCCCGATCTCCGGCAGGAGGATGGGTGGGTGAGGAGTAAGCGCCGCAGCCAATAAAAACTTATTCATATTTAGCCCCCTTTACGGGAGCGGCCTTCCCGGGGTGGCAGCTAGACCGTGTAGGTTGTTGCCGAGGTCTGGCCACCCTGGCCGCCCCAATTAGTATGGAAGTATTCGCCTCTGGGTTTGTCGACACGCTCGTAGGTATGGGCGCCGAAGTAGTCGCGCTGTGCCTGCAGGAGATTGGCCGGCAGGTTGGCGCAGCGGTAGCCGTCATACCAGGAGAGTGCCGCGCTCATGCTCGGAGTTGGGATTCCGGACTTGACCGCAAGGGCAAGCGTCGTGCGCCAGCCGTCCTGACAGGCGGCGACTTCGTCATGGAAGTATTTGTTGAGCAGCAGGTTTGGGAGATTCGGATCGGCGACAAAGGCGTCTTTGATATTGTCGAGAAAAGCACTGCGAATGATACAGCCGCCGCGCCACATCATGGCGATATTGCCGTAATTGAGATCCCAGTCATATTCCTCCGAAGCCGCGCGCAGGAGGGAAAAACCCTGGGCATATGAGACTATCTTTGAAGCGTAGAGAGCGTTGTGCAGAGAGTCGAGGATGTCGGCCGGCGGATCGGCGACTTTGCGGTTCGGTCCAACCAGATATTTGGACGCTTCAATACGTTCATCCTTGAGCGAGCTGAGTGAACGCGCCAGAACGGCTTCAATAATCAAGGTGAGCGGAATGCCGTGTTCGAGAGCGTCAATACCGGTCCACTTGCCGGTACCCTTTTGACCGGCGCGGTCGAGCACCAGGTCGACGACATAATTGCCCTCTTCATCTTTCTGGGCGAGGATGTCGCGGGTGATCTCGATCAGGTAACTATCGAGCTTACCCTCGTTCCACTTGGCGAAAGTGTCATGCATTTCTTCGTTGGTCATGCCGAGCCCGTCGCGCATGAACTGATAGACCTCACAGATCAACTGCATATCGCCGTACTCGATGCCGTTGTGGATCATTTTGACATAGTGACCGGCACCGCCGCGTCCGACCCACTGACAGCAGGGAATATCGTTGTTCGGGCCGACTTTGGCAGAGATCGCCTGGAGAATCGGCTTAACGATCGGCCAGGCCGCGGGTGAACCGCCCGGCATGACCGCGGGACCCAGCAGGGCGCCCTCTTCGCCGCCGGAAACACCGGTGCCGATGTAATACAGACCGGCCTCTTCGACTTGGTTCCAGCGCCGTTCGGTATCCGGGAAGTGCGAATTGCCGCCGTCGATGATGATGTCGCCCTTATCCATCAGCGGCAGAAGCGCTGTAATGAAGTCGTCAACCGGCTGCCCGGCACGTACCATTAACATAACGATACGCGGGGTTTTTAACTGACCGACAAGTTCCTCAAGCGAGTAGGCACCGACGATGTTCAGGCCTTTGGCTCGTCCGTTGACAAAATTAGTAACTTTTTCAATGCTGCGGTTGAAGACGGAGACCGTGTATCCTTTGCTCTCCATGTTCATAACCAGGTTTTCACCCATGACCGCCAGGCCGATCAGACCGATATCCGATTTTCTATTCTGATTGCTCATAAAAATCCTTTCATAAATCCGTATTTATTAAATTCAATGCCTAGCGCTGGACGCGGGCATTACCTTCGTAGATGGCGCGAATCTGAGCCTCGTTGACCGGGGTGGCATAGTCGGTCAGCATCGTGGTGGCCAGGGCGCCGGTCGCCCAGGCGAACTTGATCCAGTCGGAGGGATCCTTATCGCTGGCAATGGCGTAGAGCAGGCCGCCGACGAAACCGTCACCGCCGCCGATTCGATCCAGTACGGTAATCGGGCGCGGCAATTCGACATGCCAATTACCGTTCTCGTAGAGGATCGCTCCCCAGAGGTGATTGTTGGCGTCGACGACTTCGCGCAGAGTATTGGCGAAGACCTTAACATTCGGGAAGGCCTCATGGGCGCGCAAAATCATTTCTTTAAAGCCGGCAATCTTGGATTCCAAGCTGTCGACCTGCCCCGTATCGGGGCCCTTGATGCCCAGAGCGAGCTGATAGTCTTCCTCATTGCCGATGAGAATGTCCGCGAGACCGGCAATTTCCAGGAAAGCGGCGCGCAATTCCTCCTCGCGACCCGCCCAGAAGGAGGCACGGTGGTTGAGGTCGAAAGAAATCAGTGAGCCCGACTTTTTTGCGTGGCGAGCTATCTGCAGGCAAAATTCGGAAGTGTTGGGGGAAAGAGCGGCGATCAGGCCGGACATATGGACGATAGTTGCGCCTTCCTCACCGAAGATGCGATCCAAATCAAAATCCTTGACGTTCAAAGTGCGTCCGACTTCGCCGGCGCGATCGTTCTGGACATAGGGTCCGCGGGCGCCGTAGCCGCTGTCGGCGATATTGAACTGGTGACGATAGCCCCAGGGGCCGCCGGCCGGGATGCTCGGGCCTTCATAATCCAGACCGCGGAAACGCAGGTCGTTTTTGATAAAGGTTGCGATGGCATTGTCGGCGACAAAAGTCGTCAGCAGTTTTGCGGGCAGTCCGAGAGAGGCGGAAATCTGCGCCACATTGGACTCGGCACTGGTTGATTGAATCATATAAGTTCGGGCGCTTTCCACCGGCTGACGGTTCTCCGGGGTAATCCGTACACCCATGCTGGTTGGAACGACGATCTTGTAACGGGCATCTGTTCTCATCTTCATATACTGGTAGTCCTCCTTAGTTGCTTAGGTTCTTTGTTTATGTATTGTAAAAACGGTGGCGTTCGGCCCACAGTCCGAGCGCCGGGTTGCTGACGTAGAAGACTTCCTCGCCGTTGACAATGTTGAATCCGTCCTTTAATTTGACCGGATCATACAAAGCGATCGCTTCCTCGTAGGGCATATAGCCGAAATTGACCGATTCGACCTGTTCGCGGGTCAGCCCGCCGGGCGCGTAAGTTATCCGGAAGCGCCCCTCGGACGAGCCGTGGATCAGGTGGGCGGCCACACCTAGGGCATCGCGCAGATCCTGATTCGCCGCAACCAGTTCGCCGACACGCTTGTAGCCGACATAACCGTATTTGGCGATGAGGACATCGTTGCCCTCGTCTTCGCCGAAGCCGCGCACGCCGGGTCCGATAATGATCAGCTCACCGTCGTCGGCCATGGCCATGCGGGTGCGGTAGATCGCCTTATTGCCTAGCCAGGTAGTGCGAAATTCATCGGGGCGCAGGTAAACGACCGCCTTGCGGATCGGCTCATCGAGGAATTCAAGATTATGTTTCTGGCTCACTTCGATGGAGCGGCGGAAAACCTCGCGGTCGCGACCGATACCGAGAGAGCGCACCTCGACGACATCCTCCGGCGTCGTTGTAGTGACGGTAAGGACGTACATGAGGGGAACATGCATCAGGAAGTTCTGTTCGGCATAGTCGAAGATCTTGTGCACGGGGGACAGGTCGCGCCCCATCATGCGTTCCATGCCGTAGAGAGCGCCGATGTAATGCGAACTGTTAATCATTGAACTGCCGCCGCAACCAACGAGTATATTCTTGTTGAAGTTGGCCATGCCGACGACCTCGTGCGGCAC
>JAAZIX010000099.1 GCA_012800655.1 Clostridiaceae bacterium
GCATCCATCATCACGGATCTGGTCGGGGAAATTCGGCCGTACTTTGCAATCAGCCGATCAATTCCGACGCCCACTGTCGCGGCAAAGATGAGCACGCTGTCACAAGCAGCGAGATTTTTCGCAAGATTGGCCGACTGTACGGCAAAGACGCCGAAATCGCATCGGCCGTCGTTTATGCTCAGCGGAAATTCCCCGTAACATATACTGTAAGTCAACTTATCTTCGGCCTCTGCAATACAGGAGCGCAACAGTTTTATAGTCTCTTCATCCGCCGCTTTGCAACCGGCGTACCGCAGTGCTTTTTTCTCGCTGAACGACGGGGGCATATATGTTTTGGTGATTATCGCATTCATTTCCCCAAAATATCGGAAAGATTACTTTGAATCTTCTTTGCGACGTCCGGCTTGTTCATGGAATAGACATGTACATTGGTGAGTCCGTTGGCGTACAAATCAATAATCTGATCGGTTGCGTAGGCAATACCCGCCTGCTTCATAGCATCGGGGTCGCTCCCAAATCTGTCAACCAGGCTTTTGAAGCGTTGCGGCATGAAAGATCCGGACAGCATAATGGCCCTTTCCACTTGGTTGGCGTTTGTTATAGGCATGATCCCCGGAATGACGGGAACGGTGATCCCGGCTTCCCGTATTTTGTAAAGGAAATTGTAAAGCAGGTTGTTATCGAAAAACATCTGTGTAGTCAGGAAGTCACAGCCGGCGTCCACTTTTTCTTTGAGATAACGAATATCCTCTTTCTGCGTGCTGCTTTCGGGATGGATTTCGGGATAGCAGGCGGCGCCGATACAGAAATCATACCCCGAATTTTTAAGTTCATGTACAAGTTCCACGGCGTAATGATAGTCCCAGTTGCTCCGGTCCGAACCTTTCATATGCTCGGGGATATCACCGCGCAGCGCCATTACGTTTTGTATTCCGGCCGCTATTATGGCGTTAATTCTTTCCCGAACCGTTTCCCTGGTGGAGGAGACGCAGGTAAGATGCGCCAAAGACGGCACGCCGTAAAGCTCCTTTATGCGTTTGGCCAGATCCAGGGTATAGTCGCTGGTGCCACCGCCGGCACCGTATGTGACACTTATAAAAGAAGGCCGCAACGTAGCGATTTTTTTCGTGGCTTGCCTTACACTCTCAAAGGCGGTGCTGGTTTTGGGCGGAAAGACCTCAAATGAGAGCGACGACGTATTTCTTTTCAGCAACTCACTTATTTTGATAAGTCTTTCCTCCTATTCCGCGCGTATTACGCACATACTAAAATAAATATTACACAAAGTCAAAAAAATCACTATACTGTAGGCCAAAGAAATGTCTTGATATTTTGAAAGGTGCGTTTCAAAGATGAAGTGCCGGAAGAACATTGCCGTTTTTTTAACGCTGATCCTGATGCTATTCCTGCTTGTCGGTTGCGGCCAAACAGCTTTGCCGAGCGAGCCGATACAGTCGGTCGACACATCGATTACGGTCACCGATATGAAAGGACGGACCGATATGAAAGGACGGGTAGTTACGCTCGATGCGCCGGCAACACGCGTTGTGGCGCTGACAGCTACCGACTGTGAGATACTCTATGCCGTCGGCGCCGGTTCCCGTCTTACTGACGGCACAAATCTGATGTTCGATCTAGTCTATACTCCATCGTCTAAATAAGGGGATCGGGCATGAAACAAAAGGGCGAAAGTTTTCTACTTTGGGAATATGCCGTCTTTGCGGTTGCCATGTTCGCCGTGCTGGTACTGTGTGTGAGCGTGGGCAGCGTGAGCGTGCCGTTCGGAGACACGGTCACAGTAATATGGAATACTATTTTCGGATTGCCGATACCCGGCGAGATTTCCTCTCCGGCTGTTATTTATGCCTCTAGGTTGCCGCGGGTCATATGTGTCGCGCTGGTCGGAGCCTCTTTGTCCCTGTGCGGCGGCGCGATGCAAGGGCTCCTGAAAAACCCGCTGGCTGACGGTTCCACACTCGGCGTCTCGTCCGGCGCGTCGCTCGGAGCGGTCATTGCCATTGCGTTCGGCATCACCGTCCCGTCCCTGCCGTTTGCGGGCACGATAGTGATGGCGATGCTGTTTGCCTTTTTGTCTTTGATGATCATCCTGTCCCTGGCGTACAAGCTGGATTACTCCCTGTCGACAAACACGATAATCCTTATCGGAGTAATATACTCCATGTTTGTCAGCAGTATTATGTCGCTGATCATAACCTTTGCCCCCGACAAGGTGAGGCACATCACGTTCTGGACGATGGGCTCTCTCTCCGGTAGCAGCTACCGGAATGCGGCGCTGTTGTTTGTCACACTCATCATATGCGGTGCGGTAATACTGTCTCAGAGCCGGGAGCTCAATGCCTTTGCCATCGGAGAGGAAAACGCCATGCACATAGGCGTAAATGTGCGACGTGTGAAGCTGGTTATACTCATCACCGTGTCGGCACTCATCGGCGTTTGTGTATCCATCGGCGGCACGATAGGCTTTGTGGGACTTGTGACGCCGCATATAGTGCGCATGCTCGTGGGACCGAATCACCGAAGACTCCTGCCCGCGTCCCTGTTCGGCGGAGCGATATTCCTCATGCTGGCCGACCTTGTCGCAAGGACACTCCTAAATCCGCTGGAACTTCCGATCGGAGTTGTGACATCTCTCATCGGAGCAGTGCTGTTTGTAATCATATTTTATAAAACAAGGAGTGCGCGGAGATGAAGCTGCTGGAAGTTGAAAATCTGTCCGTGCGCTACGGCACAACTACCATATTAAAGAATGTCGACTTTTCCGTTGACGAAAACAATTGGCTTATGGTGGTCGGCCCCAATGGCGCCGGAAAGACGACGCTTATAAATGCCGTATCACAGTACATCGGTTACACCGGCAGGATCCGCTATCTAGGCAGGGATATAAAGACTTACAAGCCGAGAGAGTTGGCGCAAAACCTGGGCGTCCTGTCCCAAAGCTATTCGGTGAACTATCCCTTTACCGTGGGCGAGGTGGTGCGCTTGGGCCGCTATGCTTATACGCCGGGGATATTTTCTCGAAAAAGCGGAGAGGATGAAGAAAAGGTTCGTAGCGCTCTGGAGCTGACGGGGCTGACCGAGCTTGCCGATCGATCCGTTCTCACACTGTCGGGAGGAGAACTGCAGCGTACATTCTTAGCTCAGGTATTGGCGCAGGATCCCAAAATTCTTATGCTCGACGAGCCGACGAATCATCTTGATCTCGTCTATCAAAAACAGATACTCGAGCTTATCCGACGTTGGCTTTGCGGAGAGAAAAGGGCGGTAATCTCCGTGGTGCATGATCTGTCGTTGGCGAAGGCTTACGGCACTCACTCGCTACTGCTTGACAGGGGCAGCGCGGTGGCGCAGGGAGAAATCGACGAGGTCTTCTCGCCGGTGCATCTCGACAAGGCATACTCCGTGGACGTTTACGCATGGATGGACGATATGCTGAGCCAGTGGAGAGGCAGAGAAGAACTCTAAGATTTATTTATTTTTATAATTAATTAGTAAGTTATTTATATGTAGTATGTGTGAATTTGAATTCATACAAGAAAACATATAGACTTATTGATGCAAATTTTAGCGAGGTATGCTTAAAATGAAAAAACGGAGTCTACAGTTAAATAATAATTCACTAAAGAGGTTTCTGGCGCTTTTGCTGGTCGGAGTAATGCTCTTCGCCGGCATGCCCGTGATTTTACAGGCGCAGGGAGCCTACGACACGAATTTTGACTGGTTCAACGAAGAGGAAGTATTGAACGAATGGCCTCTGGAAGCTGGTCTGACCAAGACGCATGCGGGGATCGGAACCGCCGGTTTTTCCTACCGTAATTACTACTACAACGATGAGGGGCGTATAGTGCTGGAGTTTGACTTCAGCATGTTCGGCGACGACCCCACGGGCCTTGACTACAGCTCGGCTTGGCGGTCCTTTAGAAACCAGTGGGACAATGCGGTTCTCTTTATCGACCCAAATCTCGCGGAAAAGGTGGATGATGCCGCCAGCTTTTTCATGATGTCCTACCCCGTGAACAAAAAAACAGAATCTCTGTCTAAAGCGGCAAAGGTCGGCAATATATACACATTGAATGTCAAAGATGTGTATCCTGCGATGCCCAACGGATCTGACTACATGAAGTCGAAGCTCTATCTGGTTTTGAACGGCAACGTTACGCGGGAGCAGCTAAATGAAGACTATGCCGTACAACTGCGCTATACAAATAATCAGAACCAAGTTTACGATCAAAAGGGAACCAAAGGGAACCAGGTTCTGGGAGATTATTACGGCTACGTCCCGGCCGTAAGCGGGTCTTTCGATGTCAGCGTTAATAATGACGATGTGACCTTAAAGACCATCGCTCCTTTTCAAACGGCATCCATGCCGGGTGTCATACCCAATCCCGTTCTGCCGCCGGATATGATGCGCTCCGTGGCTCAGTCGGTAATTTATGATAATATCCGCGGCAAACTCCACGTCTATTATCGAGTGGCGCCCAACCACTATATTTATACGAACAGCTATGCGAATAACGGGTACTTTTTATCCTCATGGCTCGGCATCCGTCAAGTCATGGATTCCAGAATTTACGATGCCTTAAAGCCCGACGCGAACGGGGTTGTGGGTCAAATGCGGATGTTCGACTTGGACGGGAAAGGGATCACCTGGAATGTAATCACGGATATTAAGGCCGATGAATTTTCCTACAGCCCAACTACCGAGAACGCGAGCGTAGGGACCCGCTCCTACATGATGGTTCCGGCCGATTTTAAAACCGATATAACCAACAAGGCCGTGGTGCCCGCGAATCAGACAAATAATGTCAAGAATGTCTACCTCCACGGACATAAAAAAGAGTCGGACTATGTGCGCTTCATCTACGATGTGGACAAGAACAAGATGGATGCCTTATTTGCTGAGGCAAATAGTTCTACCTTTAGTATCTCGACCTCGTATATTTCCGACCGCCCGACCGAAACGACGCAAACGGAATATCGTTTGAAAGCAACCCAAGACATAGTGATCCCCAAGGGCGCCATGGTGATATTCGACCTGCCGGAATATTCGCGTTCTGTTTTCAAAGCCGGATTGGCCAACAACTATGAGCGCACGATCGGTAATCTGCAAACCAAACGGCCTTCGTCCGAGATGAATAACAACGGCGTGGACCCCTCGGATTACGGTAAGGCCTATACAATCA
>JAAZIX010000100.1 GCA_012800655.1 Clostridiaceae bacterium
AGCTGTATGATGCGGCAAGGGAGATGGGCGGCGATGTGTCGGGCGAGCACGGTATCGGCCACGCCAAGGTGAAGTATCTGGAGGAAAGCGTGGGCGATGTGCAAATTGCCCTGATGCGAGGTATCAAACGGGCCTTCGACCCTAAGGGAATTTTGAATCCGGGGAAGGTTTTTCGATATAAAGAATCCTAACCGGAAGAAGGGGTCTGTGAGAGCCATGCCGGCGGCTAAAATGCAGAGCGTCCTTACAGGATTCCGAAATCCCATAAGGACACTCGTACTGGTCGGAGTGACAAGACTTGAACTTGCGACCTCGTGCACCCCAAGCACGCACTCTAGCCACCTGAGCTACACCCCGGACGCAGTCTATTCTATCACAAGTCAACTGCCTGTCAAATGATCAGGCTCTTTTGACAGGGGCGCATATGTCTTTTACAATACGGCTGCTCAACGGCTGTTCAACGCATTTGGGCTTGCCAAATTCACAAGGAGCGTACGGCCATATGGGAAATAAATTACAACTCGGTTACGGGCGCAGTAAAATCACCCCTCCCTTGGAAAAGGAACTCTGCGGCTTCGGCTATTATCTGGGGCGAAAGGCGACGGGTGTGCATGACGATCTTTACGCTTATTGCCTTTATTTCAGCCATAAAGGGAAAGATATTCTCCTGGTCAATATGGATCTGATCGGTCTAAGCACAGACATGGTTGCGCGTATTCAGAATCATCTGGCCGCTTGTCTGTTCGTCGAGCCGGACAATGTAGTCCTTACCTCCACACATACGCATACGGGACCGCCGACGAATGTCCTGGTCGGTTGCGGAGAGCCAAATGACGAATATCTGATTCGTCTGCCCGAGCTCATTGCCGAGGCTGCCGTCGCCGCCCGTGAGGATCGGCGGGAGGTGAGACGGATCTGTCTTGGTCTGGGAGAGGCTACAGGGCTGGCTAGGAATCGCGAAGGCGGTGATTTTCTTGACGAACACCTTTACAGTGTCAGGGTTGAGCGTGTTGCGGCCCAGACGGTCACTATCCTCCATTATGCCTGCCACCCCATTATGAACTCCTGCTCGGAGCATGTTTCTGCCGATTATCCCGGCTATATCATCCGGGCACTGACCGAGCAGGGAGAACTGGGCTGCTATATCAACGGTCTCTGCGGAAATATAAACCCTTTGAAATGTATGCCGGACACGATGGGAACACCGGAAAAACTCTATGAGGACGGGGCGCTTGACCGGATTCTCGGAGACTTTGCCTCTGCCATTCAAGAGGCTTATATCGGTTCGGAATATAGGGATCTGCCACTGAGCGAGATTGTCGGTTCCGGCGAAGCCGCGGGTCCCGCTGATGCGGGGATTTTCAGTGTCGAATTTATTCGAGTTGCCATGCCGCTACGCCCGCAGAGCCCTGTCGATATAGATGCAATTGTCGCGGAAGAGAGCGAGAAGTACGGATCAGAATCAGCATATCTGAGGGTCGTTCGGGCCTGGCGCGATTACCAGTCGGATCAGATTGCAACCAAACGTCGTGCGGGTGAGCCGATCTTTATTGAGAACGTCGGAATCTATCTCTTGCGCCTGGGATCACTCATACTGGTAACGATTCCTTACGAAGCTTTTGCGGAAATTGCTCATGAGTTGCGTTGCCGGCGGCCCGACCTATACTGGATTGTGGCCGGAAATGCACCGAATACATATGGGTACCTGCCGACCCGGGTAGCCATGGGGAGGCACGACGGATACGGCTACGAATCCTTCGGGAGCAGCTTCCTTTACCGCCATCTGCCTTTCGCACCGGAAGCTGCCGAGCGTCTTGTCGAGCAGATCATTGCCGCCTTGGATTGGTAAAGCCGGAACAGGTATCTTTACGAGCTGACCCGTTTAAACAGGTCGCCTATTAGGGCATCCCGATTTACATGGTACACATATTTGCATGGCGGGCGTCGGTGGTCGAAGCCGTAGTGATGATCGTACTGCGGTATTGGGGTAGGGATCAACTTTTCACTGAGAAATCGCCCCTGATCATTCAACAGCCAAGCCACCGCAGCGACGTCCCATATCACCCGACTCCACACCCGCCCCTCGGCATAAGTGTTGGCTTCGTCGATAGCCTGCTGCGCCAGATAGTCGGCCAGCGGATTTTTACCGGCCAGCCAGTATGTCAGCTCGGGCCCGGTCGTGGTCAGTGCACTGACCACGCCCATACAAGGCAGTATCACCAGCGGCGCACCCGATCCGTACACCACGCGCGCTGCGGCGACATCCTGCATCATGTTGAACTCATTGGTGTCGGGCCATTCGATACTGTGTCCGCCCAGCCATACCAATACTATTCGGTTTGCAATGTCGGGAGCCATAAGTAGCGCCGAGGCTACGTTAGTGATAGCACCGATAGCCACCACATACAGCGGTCGATCTGCCGTATAGGCCATGGCACGCGTCGCTAAGTCGCGTGCGGCAGGGGAGTCCACCGGGGTGTTTTCATCCGGCAGGTACGTTTCGGAGCCTTTGAACACATTGCACGCCTCTCCCGCCAGGTCCAGTAGTTTCAGTATTTCATCATAGCTTTTTAACATACCGTCCCGGGGTCCTGTCGAGCGACTGTTATGGAAAGGTGCCGCGTACAGTGCTTTCAGGTCGAGTTTTTCCTTGGTTCTAAGTGCATAGGATATGGCGAATTGGTCGTCGATTTCGTTGTAGGCATCGGTATCCAGCACCATGTCCAACCGACCTTCGGGGCAGGTCAGCATCTTAAGTCTCTGTTCCAGCGTCAGCATACAGTCTCTCCTTGTATTCTACTTTCTGTATAGTGTAGGAGATGGCCGATAAATTGACAAGGATATATGTTTATCTCTTGTTAATGCTATAATCTGCAAGCCTCATTCTGGCATAACACACCGGCACGGTTACATTTGACGACAACTTTTGATTTGTGCTATATTTATTCGGTGACCGCTTCGGGCGGGTCTTTTAATGTCTTACGGACATCACCGGACACGTCGAAATGACGTTGGTGTGAGGACGAGGGCAACCTGACCGAGCGAGACCGTAAAACGGAGGTACACAGGAATGTATGCGGTGGTGAAAACCGGCGGCAAGCAGTATAAGGTCGCGGTTGGAGACGAGATTTTTGTTGAGAAGCTCGAGGGCGGTGCCGGCCAGACGGTAGAGTTCGATGAGATTCTCATGGCGGTTAACAGTGACGGCAAGGTTCTGATCGGCGATGAGCTCGCCAATGTTGCGGTTCAGGCGGAGATTGTTCGTCAGGGACGCGGAAAGAAAATCATAGTTTTTAAGTTCAAGGCGAAGAAGAATTATCGTCGTAAGCAGGGACATCGTCAGCCCTACACGCGGCTACGGATTACCGGCATTACCGGTTTGGACGGCGAAGAAGAGTAGTTACTTTACCGGCTCGGTAGAGGAGTCGCGGCATGATAGAACTGATCATTGCGCAGGATCGGGAAAGCGGCAAACACGGCTTTGTCGCCAAAGGGCACGCCAATTATGCATGTCGTGAGGAAGATGATATAATATGCGCTGCCGTGACGGCCTTGGCTGCGCAGGCAATAGGAGCGGTTCAGGATCTGACCGAAGTGGCTATGACCTACTGGACCGAACCCGGGGATATAGGATTGCGGCTGACGGAGCGGAAATCCGAGTCGACGTCCGAACTGGAAAAGGTGGATTTATTGCTGGCGGCACTGGAGATCGGATGTCGCCAGATCGAGCTCTCATACAATACCGACTCGGCTAAGTATGTTGAAGTCAGGGTAGAAGAGAGCGCAACTTAAGCAGGCGGGGAATCCGCCGTTGGGAGGCAGAAATGATTTATATAGATTTACAGTTATTGGCGAGTAAGAAGGGCGGCGGAAGCACGAAGAACGGACGCGATTCGCAGGCCAAACGTCTGGGTACCAAGCGCACCGACGGGCAGCTGATCAATGCCGGTACGATTATCGTTCGCCAGCGCGGCACCAAGATCCACGCCGGTACGAATGTCGGTTGCGGCAAGGACCACACGCTGTATGCTCTTGTTGACGGGCGTGTTGTTTTTGAGCGCAAGGGCAAAAATCGCACCCAGGTCAGTGTTTACGCGCCCGCCGAGGCGGCGATATAAACCCAGACGCAGCGATAATAATTAATGATGTGAATGTCCGGCCACTCTGAGTGACCGGGCATTTTTGTCTAAAAAGGGGCGGAGGAACGTATATGTTTGTGGATCGGGCAACAATTTCAGTCAAAGCAGGCGACGGCGGAAACGGCTGCGTTTCGTTCTACCGTGCCAAGTATCTGCCTAACGGCGGCCCCGACGGCGGGAGTGGCGGAGCGGGAGGTGATATCTGGTTCATCGTCGACAATAATTTACGAACGCTGAGTGATTTCCGCTACAAACGGAAGTATTCCGCCGAGAACGGCAGTGACGGAGCCAAGGCAAACCAGACCGGGGCTTCCGGACAATCTCTGGAGATTCGCGTGCCGCCCGGAACAATGATACGCGGCGAGGACGGTGTTCTGCTGGCGGATTTGAACCGGGTCGGCCAGCGTTTCCTGGCGGCTCGCGGCGGACGCGGCGGGCGCGGTAATCGCACTTATGCGACGGCGACGCGGCAGGCGCCGGGCTTTGCCCAGCCGGGCGAAAAAGGCACCCGTCTGAATCTGAAATTGGAATTGAAATTATTGGCTGATGTAGGACTGGTCGGTTTGCCCAATGCCGGCAAATCGACACTACTGTCCGTGATCAGTGCGGCGCGCCCGAAAATCGCCGACTATCCTTTTACCACACTAACGCCACAACTCGGGATCGTTACCGTGGGACAAACGGCCTTTGTAGTCGCCGATATCCCCGGTCTGATTGAGAACGCCAGTGTGGGGGCGGGACTGGGGCACGACTTCCTGCGCCATATCGAGCGCACTCGCCTGCTGGTGCATCTTCTGGACGTGTCGGACATGACTGACGGTAGCCCCGAGGACAACTTTGACCTGATCAATCGGGAGCTGGAACGATATGACGTGAACTTAAGCATGCGTCCGCAACTGGTAGCTCTAACCAAGATTGACCTGGCCGAGCCGACGGCGGTTGCGGAGACTATTTTAAATCTTACCGAGCGAGGCTACGAGGTCTTTCCGATTTGTGCGCCGACCCTTACCGGTGTCGCGGCTCTGGTTGAACGCATGGCCGGCCTCCTGGCGGAGATCGAGGTCGATCTCGCCGCCGCCTTGGCGCGGGATCGGGTTGTGATCGACAGTTCCGGTGTGACGATCGGGCGTTCGACTGCCGGGCAGGGGCGTCCGGGACAGATACACCGACTGACTACTTTGCCGGAAGGTTCCGTGGCGGCCGACTTTGAGATAGAAGTAAACGGCGACGAATATGAAATTACCGGTAGTTGGATCGAGGAGCTTCTGGCGCGAATCAACTTCCGCGACACAGACTCTTTCCGCTTCTTCCAGCGTCAGATCAAGCAGCACGGCGTGGTTGCCGCGCTTGAGGCGGCCGGAATCAAGCCCGGCAACACCGTATCGGCCGGTGATCTGCTCTTCGATTATTATCCGGACGATGATTCCCGGGACGAATAGTAGTCCCCGGGCATCTGCCTGAGGAGTAAATACGGCTACAATGGAAAGCGGCAATAATGATTTAACCGAAAAAAACAATGTAGGCGAAAAGCGCCGTTCCGGCAACAGGCGTCGTGCCGTACTTGAATTTTTGAAGCGTAGCGGACAAAAGCTACAGATAACCTGGCGAAATGTCCGTGAGACCTATTCCAAAGAGGAGACGATACGGGCGGTCACGGTCAACGCGCCGGCGGGAACGATTATCGGACGAGTCGAGAAGGGCGTCTGCAGCTTTAAGGGCATTCCTTACGCGCTGCCGCCGATTGAAGACAGGCGTTTCACCGCACCGAAGCCCGCCGAGCCCTTAGTTAATTTTCCGGCGCTGAATTTCAGTCCGGTTTGTCCGCAGGCGAATCCCGGCGCTTTGCAAAGCGAAGATTCCCTGACCTTGAATATTTGGACGCCGTCCGCCGCATTTAGGCCGGTTGAGCCGCATATCCGCCGCCGTCTGACATCGGGCGATGCGCTGGAAATTGTGCTGCGGGGAGGCAAGGATTCTGCGGTTGGGGAAAACGCCGCGATCGGTGAAAAACCTGCGAATGATGAAAAATCCGCAGACGCCAAGGAACTCGCAGACGCTAAAAGACTCGCAGGCGGTGAAGGATCCGCAGGTGTCAAAGCAGCGAAACCGGTACTGCTTTTTATCCATGGAGGTTCCTTTATGGCTTCGGCTTCGAGCCGACGGATAATATGGGGCGAACTTCTTGCCCGGCGCCTAGGCATAGTTGTTGTGACCTTTAATTACCGTCTTGGCGTTTTCGGCTTCCTGGATTTTTCTTTCCTAGACGAACGATTTAAGAGCAATTGCGGCCTACGCGATGCCGCCCTGGCCTCCCGCTGGGTTCATGAAAATATTGCCGCTTTCGGCGGCGACCCGGAGCGGATTACCCTGATGGGCGAATCGGCCGGCGGCGCGCTGGTCGCGGCACTGTTGGCCATGCCGCAGACGCGACCCTACTTCAGTCGGGCTGTTATGGCCAGCAGCGTGGTCAATGCCTTCATCACACCCGGAGAGGGGCGGAAAATAGCCCAAGAATATCTGGACTACCGTGAGATCGCGACCGCCGAGGAATTGCTGGCTTTGTCGGCTCTGGAGATCGGGGCGACGGTACGGGACTTCAGTGTTGTGAGCAAGCGAGGCGTATCGGCCTTCAAGCCGATCGTCGACGGCGAACTCCTGACCGAGACCCCCTTGGCCGCTTTCCGAGCCGGCCGCGTCGAGCCGCTACCGATATGGTTGACCGTCACTCGCGACGAGCTCTCGATTTTGAATGTCCCCGGCATTGGCTATCAATGGGGCGTCAACGATATTATGGATGTCGGAAATGAGCGGGAAGATGCGGATCTGTCCGCCGAATTGCGCGCAAATTATCTTGATTACTACGGCGAAGAAACGGCGGATATGCACTACGTTTCCGATGCGTTCATTCGCCTCGCCCCCGCCTGGCTGGCGAGGACCGCTGAGAACAGGATGCCCGTCTGGTTCGCGCGTTTCGACTGGTCGAGCCGCCTGCAGGACATCGCCGGTCTGGGCGCTTTTCACTCTTCCGAACTCTATTTCTTCTTCGGGCAGATTGAAAACGGCTTCGGTTCTCTGTTGTATCGCGGCAAGAAAGATCGCGCCGCCGCCAAAGAGCTGATCGCGCTGGTTCAGGCGGATCTGCGCAAGTTCATGTATACCGGCACGTTGCCCTGGGATCCCTGCCGCGGGGACGATATCACGGCCAAGTGCTATGATTTTCCGCTTCGCTATGAGCAGGCAATCCCCCTCAGTCTCATGGAACTCTGGGAGAAAACCGAGTATTATAAACACAGCTTCGATGTTTATCATTACGAACGGGAACAATTGCCACAAAAGGAATAATTAGTTCCACAATCAAACGGAGGGAGAGAGTATGAGCTATCTGGTTTTGAGTCCGCTGAAAACACCGCAACTGAACCTGCGTAATCGATTAGTTTTACCGCCGATGTCGGATGGTGTGGCGAATTCCGACGGCTCGGTATCCCCGGCCACGCTGGAGTTCTATCGTGAGCGGGTGCGCGGCGCGGCGCTGGGGCTGGCGATCGTCGAGTACAGTTATGTGGCTCCGTACAGTCAGCGCGGGGATCACATGTTGGGTGTATACAGCGATGAATTATTGCCCGGTCTGACAAAGCTGGCCGTTCTGCTACGTGAGCTGAACACACCTTCTCTACTGCAGATCGCCCACACCGGTGCGCTGAGCCGTTACCGTCCGGGAGTCGATCCGCTTCCGGTCGCTCCCTCGGCTATGGTTCATCCTTTCCGGGAAAAGACCGACGGGGTCGCGGCCCGCGAACTCTCCGAAGCGGAGATTTGGACAATAGTCGAACAATTTGCCGCGGCGGCCGTGCGTGTACAAACCGCCGGCTTTGACGGGGTGGAAATTCACTGCGCTCACAGCATGTTGCCGAATCAGTTTTTGAGTCCGCTGCTGAATAAGCGGACGGATAAATGGGGCGGCGATATTGTCGGGCGGAGTCGTTTTCTTCTGGAGATAGTTCGTTCCGTGCGGGCGGCCTGCGGAGCGGAATACCCGCTCTATGTCAGGCTGGGAGCCAGTGACTTTGACGAGCGGGGCATAACACTGCAGGACGGCATCGATACGGCGCTACTCGCGGTTGAAGCGGGTGCGGACGGAATCGATATCAGCGGCAGTTTGACCGGGGCACAGAATCCCAATAATAAGGCGCCGGGCTATTTTGCCGAGTTGAGTGCGCCGATTCGCCGGGCTCTACGTGCGGCCGGACACAACGATATCCCGGTGATTCTCACCGGCGGAGTCAATAAGATCGAAGAGGCGGAGCAACTGTTGCGAGATGAGGCCGCCGACCTGATCGGCGTCGGTCGCGCCCTGCACCGGGATCCCGGCTGGGCACGGAAAGAAATCGCGCGATTGAATTAGCCGCGCGGTCAGCGGTGGACTAGCTACGAACTTAGTTGCGCAGCCGGGCCGGACGACCGCGGCACCAGGCGCGGACAACATTAAAATCTTCGTCGAGGGCGACTATGTCGGCATCGTAGCCGGCGTATAGGCGCCCTTTGCTTCGGTCGAGACCGAGCAGGCGTGCCGGATTGATGGTTGCGGCGTTGAGGGCGGTTTCCCAGGACAGACCGATTTCGTCAATCAGGCGGCGTAGCCCGTCATTGGTCTTCAGCGTGCTACCGGCCAGGGTGCGGGGACGGTCGGGATCGAGAGGCGGTGCCGGTGCGCCGGCCAGGCGCGCTCGACCTTCTTTCGGATCGATTAAGTACGCGCCGCCGTCCGTGTCGATCACGTAATAGTTATCGCCGTTGACATAGACCTGATTGCCGGCGGGCAGTCCTTTCTGTGCCAGGGAGTCGGTGACGAGAATGCCGTAGTCCGCGCCCTTATTGGTAAAGAAGAGTTTGACGACATTAATATTTACATGATTGGCGTCGACAATGATCTCGCCGTAGACATCGCGAAAATAGAGCGCCGCTCCTAGGACACCGGGCTCGCGGTGGTGTAAACCTCGCATGACATTGCCGACATGCGTGAAGGAACGGGCACCGTTGGCAACGGCTGCGGAGACCTGTTCAAAGGTGGCGGCGCTGTGTCCCATGCTGACGATGACACCGTACTCGCTCAGGGCACGGATCATGGCGAAGTTCGGATCAAGTTCCGGTGCCATGGTTACAATGCGGATCCTTCCCCGGGCGGCATCCTGAAGGCGATTGAAAATCTCGATTGAAGGGGCAAGGATGTCGTCCGGTTGTTGGGCACCTTTATATTCGTGCGCAACGAAGGGTCCTTCGAGATGAATGCCGAGAATCTCGGCACCGGGATTGTCGCGGTCGGCAACATCGGCGGTACGGGAAAGAATGGCGACGAGTTGGTCGACGGGCTTGGTATCAGTGGTCGGGAGAAAGGCGGTGACTCCCTCGCTAGGGAGTGCGGCCTGCCAACGGGCTATGCCGTCCTCTCCGGCATACATCAGGTTCTCGCCGTAGGCGCCGTGGGTGTGAATATCGATGAAGCCCGGCACCAGACGTAGAGAGCCGAGGTCGATAGCTTCCGGATTAGCGGAACAAGCTACTTCGCCGGGAAGAGTTGCTTCGTCGGTGCCGACTGCTTTGCCGGGGCTGGGCGTATCGGCGGAGTCCGAGAAGTCATAAGGCAGAACCCGATTGATTTTTGTGCCGGCTACCTCGAGAGCTGCCGGCACAAAGCGATTGCTTATCCATACTCTGCGACTGCGGATGATCACTTCATTTTCACCTTTTCCAATTTAATTACATAACGATAGAGATTGCGCAGGCGAGATAGAGAATTGCGGCGATAGGGGTGGAAACGGTGACGACGGTCGCGACGGCCGAGTCGTTCGTGGATGATGCGGATGCGACTGAATGCACGCAGGCCTTCCCGTCCGCGGATTAATCCGCCGACGTAGGGGGGTCCGCCGCCGTAGGGTAGGGAGGCGGAAGCGTAGAGCTCCATGGTGTCGTTATACGTGACTGTGTCGGAGGCAATCAGCCGACTCATGCGGTCGAGAAAATCCCCGTCCGCGGAAAAGAGGTAGAGAGCGCGCGGCGGCGGGAGCAGGCGGATATAGCTCATCATCTGCGGCTCGTCCATCCAGCTGACAATCGGCAGAATCGGTCCACAGATCTCGGTCTGCATAACGGCGGATTCCGGATCGGGCTCGTCCAGGAGAACGGGCTCGATTTGCAGGGTCTCGCGATTAGCGGCGCCGCCCTGAATGATGACCTGGCCGTCAAGTAGCGAGCAGAGGCGCACGTAATTATCTTCGTCGATAATGCGCGGATAGGAGTCATAGTAGTAGGATGCGTTTTTACTCACCTGATTGAAGACTGTGCTGAGTTCCTTAACGAGAGCGTTCTTAACACTATGGTGAACGAGGACATAATCGGGAGCGTCGCAAGACTGGCCGGCATTGAGCAATTTACCATAAGCAATGCGGCGGGCGGCGACCTTAATATCGGCATCGGAATTGACGATGCAGGGGGATTTGCCGTTCAGATCTAGAACCGTTGCGGTGAGGTTGCGGGCGGTTGCGGTCAGGATTCGCTCTCCGGTGTCGCGATTGCCGGAATAATAAAACTTATCGAAAGGCAACGATTCCATACTTTCCTGTTCCGAGGCGGTACGGCGGATGACGGAGACATAGTCGGGAGTGAGGGCGTTATGGATTAGATCGCTGATCAGCCAGGAAAGACTTGGCAGAGCGGCGGTGGTCTGTAGGACGACACAGTTGCCGGCAGCCAAGGCGTTGATAAGCGGAATAAAGCTCAGGGAAAACATGAAACTCTCCGGTGCAAATATGCCGACCACCCCGATCGGTTCGACAACCATCGTCGTTTTGGCCGGCCGCTGAATTTTGCGCGGTTTGACACTCTTGGTTTCGAGCCAGCCGGCTAAATTGCTCGTGACTTCATGAAGCTCATCCAAGACCGGGGCGAGTTCGGTGAGCCAGCTCTCGGCGGGATGCTTATTCATGTCGCGCTGCAAGACTTCGAGAATCTCATCCTCGCGATTGGAAATGGTAATGGCCAGGCGGCGGAGCTGTTCCAGACGGAAATTGATCTCATAGGTGCGTCCGGTAGCAAAGAAGTTGCGAGCGCGCCGCAAAGCCTCCGCAGAGGATGGCAATGCCTGCAAGGCATTTCCTTCTGCCGGTTGAAAGACGGCTTCAGGGTCAGCGTAGGCTTCAGCGGGTATTCCGTAATTATTATCCATAGACGTTCTCCTTATTGACTAAATTGTACCATAGGTGGGCTCGCAGTCATTGTTCATGTTGCGATTGCCGTGGTTCCGGCATTGCTGTTCAGACTGACCTTGTAGCCGACAGCGGAATCTTCCGCCCGTCTGCTCCGCATGATTTTGTCGTGCAGGCTCTGCATTTTTTCATCAAGTTCACGTACGGCGACGGAACAGGCCAGCAACTCGTCATGGACATCCGGGTCGATGGCGTGGTCATTCTTGTAGCGCAGTTGATGTTCCAGACTGGCCCAGAAATCCATAGCCTCTGTGCGAATCTGAATTTCCACCGGAACGCGCTCGGCGCTCTCGGCCAGGAAAACCGGCAGGCTTATTACGAGATGCAGGCTGCGGTAGCCGTTGTCTTTCGGGTTTTTAATATAATCCTTGCGCTGGATTAGGGATATATCACCTTGACGAAGCAGGAGTTCGGCAACGCGGTAGACATCGTCGAGATAGCAACAGACGACCCGAACTCCGGCGATATCAGTCAGATTGTTGATGGCGGAAGCGATGCTGAGTTCACAATCGCGCTCCTTGAGTTTGCGCAACATGCTGCGCGGAGTCTTTAAGCGGCTGGTGATGTGGTGGATCGGATTATGATCGTAGCGGGCCTGGAATTCGCTGTTCAGGATTTCCAGTTTTGTAATTGTTTCACGAATTGCGGCATCATAGATCTGTCGGATTGAAACCATGCCCTGGAAAAGCTGGAGATGATCCTTATTGTCTATCCAGAAAGCAATGTCATTCATATTCAGGTCGGCGTCCGATGGTTGGGGAAAACTGGCCGCTATGGCTTTAAGAGTCATAAATCCTCTCCTCATATTGCGGATTTGCACACACCAAACTGCAGGCGGCTCGAATAGACTGAGCGAGCCGCCTGTCCAGCGGTCGAGCAGCTACGCATTATTTATATGGAATATTGTCCGGGCGTTTTAGGCTGTAGCGATCGAAGAAAGCCTGAATGTCGGCATCATTTCGGCACAATTCCTCCCGCTCCAGCTTGCCGGTCGGGGTGCGCAGGAAGCCGATAACGTTGCCGCCGCCGGCCAAAGCGCGTTTGATAACGACATGCTCGGCGCGGAAACCTTCGGGAGTTTCCTCCAC
>JAAZIX010000101.1 GCA_012800655.1 Clostridiaceae bacterium
AAGGAAGAGAAAATCAGCTTTTCCAACTACGTCAAAAACGCGCGTCTGGCTCAGGCAAAAAAACTGCTTCTGCAAACTACCATGCGGGTCTGCGAAATCAGCGATGCGGTCGGTTTTGCCAGCGGGAAGTATTTCGGCTATGTATTCAAACGCGAAACAGGAATGACACCGCTGGAGTATCAGAAAGCTAATTTTATCCCGGACGTAGCAACTCCTAACGCTCTGTCTGCCGGACAATGATTTGCACAGCCTATTAGTCAATATCGAACAGGGCCAAACATTCGCGTTCAACGTATATGGGGTACGTCGCGCAACGCGATTTTAATATTGTCTAATATGAAGAGATAAATAAAGACAGAACAAACCCGGTGTGTCGGTCCTCGACACACCGGGTCTCAGAAGCTACAAAAGTAACCGCTTCGGTCGTTTCTGCTCCGACCGAATCAAGAGTGCGCCCACAATCTCAAAACTATTTTACAGCTCGCCTATCCGCTGCATTTCCGCCCGCACGGCCGCCTCTGTTGCCTCGGACAACGAAGCCGCCCAGTCGGGAGCGTGTTTACCGGCAAAGCCCAGCATATTCATCGCGGCACTGTAGCACGGCCACAGATCATTGGCCAGGAAGAAATCTCGCAGAGCAATGATATTGTCGAGATAACGTGCTGCCTCCGCACGGTCGCCGGCATCGAGAGCCTGCATCATTTTCTCAGTGTTGACCGGTGTGCAGGTCGGCATTCCATCCAGTACACTACCGATTCCCCATAGATAGGCAATATCAAAATCATCCAGACCGGAATAGAAAAGCTTCATTCCGCGCATTTCCGGATTGAGGCTGATTTTACGCAACATATTGAGATCGGCTGACTTGATACCCATGAGATTGGAAACATCGCGGTGCAGACTACAAACCATGTCATACGTTATCTTGAATTTGGTAACGCTGGGCAAATCATAAAGAACCATGCCGTGCTTGGTAGATGCCGCGACTTCTCTGAAATAAGTAAGCACCTGAGCCTTCGTACTGATACTGTAATAGGGGGTGGTGAATACGAACGCCTCTATATCCAAATGCTCCATAGAAGCTACACGCTGCTTGGCTCGGACAATAGAGTTATCCATCGCACCGACGAAAATCGGAACCCTGCCCCGTGTAGCTTTAACCGCTGTCTCGGCAACCTGGACGCAAACCTCATTGCGGATAAAAGCCTGCTGTCCCATGGAACCCATAGAAAGCAGTGCCACCGAACCCGCTTCGATCATGCGCTCGATCTGCTTTTCATAACTCTCCGCCAGCAAGTTTCCCTGCTCATCCAGAGGTGTGCCCAAAGCCGGCACCATACCTTTTTTCATAAAACATCTCTCCTTTTTGTTGTTTTTGTTTTCTAATCTAACCGTCCGCTACCATTCGACCCCGTTCGGCACGGCCGAGCTGACGAAACACAGCAAACCAAAACGAGTCCGGAACTGCAAACAGTCGGCTCCGGACGGCAGATCATTCAAACTGATTATACCACCATCCGCCTCCATCCGTCGGATGCTCTGCTATTTCAACTTTTTAGCAGCTTCTTATCCTCTGCAAATGATTGTTGCAACTCTCCAAGAAGCGCCCCCAGCCTTTCCATCTGCTCCTCCGTCGCGCTTGTGTAAGGCGCACGGCGCCAACGCTGAGCCCGACCGAAATATTCCAGACAGCCATGGATGCCGGCATCGAAATGCAGCCCGTTCTGCGCGAAGAAACCCATCAGCGCCGTTTCGTAATGTTTAACTATATGCGCCGCCTGTTCCAGATTCCCCCGCAGATAACAGCTCCAGAAAGCCTGATCAACCTCCGGCCAGAAACGCGTGAAAACCGACAGGTAACAATCCGGTTGCCACGCTCTGACAGCAAGATGCCTTTTAGCCGTTCCGCCAGTCATAAACGGAATCCGTCCCGCGAGGTATTCCATCAGATCTATCCCGTAATTCAAAGGCATGTCGTCCTTAACGGCGGCAAATCCGCTGTCCCGATCCTCCATTAGCGCTGTGTAAACTTCACGGGGCACACCGGCACCGCCGCCTAAGTTGGTCAACACCATGATCGGCAAAACAGCGCCCACCGCCCGGTAAAAATCCGTGAGAGTCGCCGCTCCACATGAACCGGCCCAATTACTCGGATAGGGAATATATA
>JAAZIX010000102.1 GCA_012800655.1 Clostridiaceae bacterium
CTCAGTTGGTAGAGCAACTGACTCTTAATCAGTGGGTCCCCGGTTCGAGTCCGTGAAGGTGCACCACGCTAAGATGATCCGAGCGATCTTCTTCACCGGAAGATTAGGCTCGGATCATTTTATATTTATATCAAACGAATACACTTTCAACCTCTTCACTTTTTTTGCCGCTTGAACACACCTCGCTACTGTGCTATTCTTCCGTAAAGGTAGCTATTAGAAGCATATTATGCTTTGTTAGTAGAGGTTGTGGCGATGGGATTTTTTGACATATTTAAGAAAAAAGAGCCAGAGAAGATTGATGAGCCGAAGCTTGCTCCCGGCGAAACGATGCTCGTTCCCGGTATCGGACGCATCCCCTACCCTGCTTATAATGGTGATGAGCCTTATATATTCGTCAGCTACTCGCACAAAGATTCCGAGCTTGTATTTGCCGAGATAAAGCTGTTAAACGAGCTCGGCTATAACGTCTGGTATGACGAGGGCATTGCTCCCGGTAACGAGTGGACCGAGGAAATTGCCAATGCTCTGGAAGGTTGCGCACTTTTCATAGTGTTTTTTACGCCGAATTCCGCCGAATCCGACAATGTACAGAATGAGATAGATTTTGTCTTGGATGACAAAAAACCCTGCATAGCCGTTCATCTCCGCGAAACTACCCTTCGCGGCAGAACGCGGCTACGTTTGGGTATGAAGCAGGCCATCATCAAGTACACCATGTTGCAGGAAGAATATATCTATAAGCTCACCTCGGCTCTTGAACGGTTAGGTATGAAAAGTAAAATCGACCTTCGATCGGTCGTGTCCGTACCGGCTATACCTACCCTGCCGACTGTACCTGTTCCGCCCGCTCCATCAACGTTACCACCATCTGCCGAGCCCGCAGCACGAAAGACCACAACTTTTGAGCTTACCGAGCAAGACCGAATCAATATTGAACGCATCCAAAATTCCGAGGCAATTGAAATCGATTTTGAATGGGAGGACTCAGCGGTCAAGAGATATCACGGAATAAAGAAGCGTTTTACGATTCCCGATCGGGCCGTAAGTATTATGAGTGAGGCTATTCAGCGTTTTGATTTCATTGAAAAGGTTACTTTGCCGCATACCGTGATCGAATTGGCTCGCCATGCTTTTTACGATTGTCCCAATCTCGAATTGGTTATTATCGAAAATCCCAATGTTTCCATTGCCGAAGGCGGCGCTTTCGCTAATTGTCCCAAGCTGTCGGTACGTTGCCATAGGAATTCCGTCACACATGAAAATCTCAAAAAGACCTTCACCGGAAATATAGAATTTTTTGAAGAGGATGTTGCCGAGCAGATACCTGCCCAAGCCCGCAATGTCCATACGTGGGGCGATTATGTTCCCAAAGGTACGGTCTATATTACACTTACGGACGGCACCGTAATTGAAGCGATAGCGAACTCGCTCTACTGCTCAGCTGACGGATGGCGGATGGGCTCCACAGCCTCTGATAACTTTTATCCCGGCCTCGACAATCCTTCCAAGGATCTCAATTATAAACAGGAAAATCTGGTGCCTTTCTCGTACACGCAGTCGGTAACAAGGCAGAGTGATAATACACTGGCTGTACTTGATTATGACGATGAAACCACGATAATCCATCCGGTGGAAAGAATGTCATTCCTATTCCTGGATGGGAGTGACAGCAGAAAATGCA
>JAAZIX010000103.1 GCA_012800655.1 Clostridiaceae bacterium
CGGGCACGGAACAGCTCGTCCGCGACCCCAAATTCAACTATTACAGCCCGGATCCCGGAACCGAATGTGTAAAACCTGAAATCAAGGTCGGCGATGACGGTTCCGAGGTGGCAAAGGGTGCTTTTGAAGCTTTCCAACAGACTTCTTTCGCCTAGCCACTCCATCCGCGACCTCGAATTCAACTATTACAGCGTGAATCCCGGAGCCGACTGTGTAAAACCTGAAATCGAGGTCGGTGATGACGGTTCCGAGGTGGCAAAGGGTGCTTTTGAAGCTTTCCAACAGACTTCTTTCGCCTAGCCACTCCATCCGCGACCCCGAATTCAACTATTACAGCCCGGATCCCGGAACCGACTGTGTAAAACCTGAAATCGAGGTCGGTGATGACGGCACTTGAGTAGCAAAAGATGGTTCCGTAGTGGTAAAGGGAGACTTCGGAGCGGCAAGGGCGATTTTAGAGCTTCCCGACCTCGGTTAATGCTCGTTTATTTTGGACTTGACACTATGTCCTACAGGGCTTATAAAAATGCTTATAAAACACGAGGCAATAAAACAAGAACAAAGGAACAATAAAGTGGAAATATATGAGGAATGGATCAGAGAGCGTTTGCCGGAAAAATACGCCGATAAGCCGATAAGATGTTTTTACGGCTATTATCGGGATGGATTGAAAGTAAAGTTGGAGGGGGAGCGTGGCGGTCCGGACACTCTGGCATATGAGGCAAACGATGAGGAAGACCTTCGTCTGTGGCAGTTTGAACAGGCCTGTTGCTTTTTAAGTTATGAAGAAGAGCTTCGCCGTCGCAAGGAAAACTCTAAAAAATGGCGTTTCCTAAGAGATACCGTCAAAAAGGGGAACTGGCTCTATGTGGAGCGGAGAGTATATCTCTATAACGCGATAGAAGACACGAGACTTGCGTGGTTTGAAGAATATCTCCGACTCATAAAGCCTGTCCTGCCGCCGAAGCGTTGGGAGAGACGTGTACAGAAGTGTGTCACCAATATGAACAGGTGGTACAAGATTCCTCACTGGGACTTTGATAGGAACGCACTTTGTTTTGTGGAAATCAGCGATTCAAAATCATATGCCGGCGACTCCGACGACACGGAAGAGCCGAGACCGGGATCAGTCATAAGAATCATAGATTAATATAGGTGAGTTATGTGAACTGTGAGACAGGGAAAGAGGAATAAGCGGCGCGTAACAGAATTACAAGGAGATAGTTATGTCTGTTGAAGCAGTAAAAGAATATTTTGCGAAATACGGAATGGCAGATCGGGTCAAAGAGTTTGATGTGTCCAGTGCCACCGTGGAATTAGCGGCTCAAGCAGTGGGATGCGAGCCCTGCCGCATCGCCAAGACCCTTGCCTTCATGGTGGATGGACAAGCCGTTCTGGTTGTTGCCGCCGGAGATGCAAAAATCGATAATACCAAATATAAAGCACAATTCGGGGCGAGAGCAAAGATGCTCACACCTGATGAAGCCGAAACCTTAGTAGGTCATGCCGTGGGCGGTGTCTGCCCGTTTGCCGTAAAAGAGGGCGTTTCAGTCTATCTTGACGATTCGCTGAAAAGGTTCCCGTCTGTATTCCCCGCCTGCGGAAGCAGTAACAGTGCGATTGAATTGTCAATAGCCGAATTAGAGGCGCATTCGGGTTTTATTTGCTGGATCGATGTTTGTAAGAACTGGTAGAAAAGCTTGATCTTAGAGAGTTTAAAATGACCAAACATCAAACCATTATCCACCCGCTCCGACCGCTTTTTCGAGCTGACTCAAGAATTCTCATCTTGGGTTCTTTTCCTTCTGTCAAAACACGAGAATACGGCTTCTTTTATGGGCACCCCCAGAATCGTTTCTGGCCTTTGCTGGAACGGATTTTTGATGTGGAGTTGAGTACGGATATTGCGGAAAGAAGAGACTTTCTTTTGCGGCACTGCCTCGCTGTCTACGACGTTATTTACGAATGCGATATCATCGGGTCCAGTGATGCCAGTATTCAAAACGTGATCCCCTCGGATTTGAGTCCTATTTTTAAAGAGGCGAATATACAGCGCGTTTTCTGTAACGGCGGGACGGCTTACCGCTACTATCGCAAATATCAGGAGCCAAAAACGGGGGTTAAGGCCATTCAACTGCCCTCAACCAGTCCGGCCAATGCGAGATTTTCTATGGACGATTTGTATCATCAATGGAAGATAATAAAAGAGAACCTATGAAAACCGTAATTAAGAACGCCAAAATTTACACGCCGCGGGGCATAAAACACGGCATTACTATAGAGGATGATAGAATTATCGGCTTTGATGAATCTGAACAGGCAACGCGGGAGCCTGCTGACTCTCAACCAGCAGAACTGGAGATTGACGCGCGAGGCAAAACCGTGGTGGCGGGATTTCACGATTCACATATGCACCTGCTCGGCATTGGACGGATGCTATCTATTCTGCGTCTGCAGGAGGCGCGAAGCATTGCGGATATTGTGCGTTTGGGCCGGCAGTATATCGCGGCTAACCCGGACAAGGATCATATTATCGGTCGGGGGTGGAATCAAGATTATTTTACGGACGGATCCGCTATACCGACGAAGGACGATTTGGATCGGATTTGCACCGACCGGCCCATCGTGTTGACACGCGTGTGCGGGCACGTCGGGGTGGCAAATTCCAAAGCACTCGAGATGGCGGGTGTGACCCGGGATACGCCTAACCCGGACGGAGGTGTGTTTGTGCGTGATGTTCAGGGAGTGCCGAACGGCATTCTCCATGAAGCGGCCTTGGACTATGTACAACGCATTTTTCCGGACATCAGCGAGGCGGAGATTGAGCAGTATTTCCGTAAAGCCATGGACTATGTGAGTGCCTTGGGAATTACCGCCGTTCAGGTCAATGATCTCTATGCCGCCAATCAGGAGAAAGTGCTACGGGTTCTGAACCGGCTGGACAGGAACGGCGAACTTAAGGTGCGGGTGTTTCATCAGTTTACGTATGAGGACGAGCAGGCTTTGGAGGCGTTTTTGCGGGTATGGGCCGACAGCGAGCTGTTTTCCGACCGACACCGTCTGTCCGCACTGAAGTTATACAAAGACGGTTCGCTGGGCGCGCGGACGGCACTGATGCGTCGCCCGTATCGTGATGATCCGACAACCCGCGGCGTGGAGACGCTTTCGGATGAGAAGATGAAAGCATTGGGCCTGATTGCCAAAAAATACAATCTTCCGTTGGTGGTGCATGCCATCGGCGACGGCGCGATTGCGCAAACTATTGACGTCATGGCGGCCATTAACGAAGCCGGCAATCCGCTGCGTTCGGGTCTGATTCACCATCAGATTACGGACTTAGAACTTTTGCGAAAAACAGCGAAACAACATTTGCACGTGTTTTATCAGCCGATTTTCCTGCACTATGATATGCACATATTGGCGGATCGTGTCGGAACGGAATTGACGGCGACTTCGTATGCGTTTAAGACCCAAATGGACTTGGGAGCGCGCACTTCGTACGGGACCGATGCGCCGATTGAAGACCCGAATCCGTTGGCCTGCCTGTATTGTGCCGTAACCCGCAAGGATTTGACCGGAAATCCGCCGGAGGGTTTTGTGGCTACGGAAAGAGTGACCGTGGCGGAAGCTTTAGCAAATTACAGCGAAGCGTCCGCTTATGCCGTCCGCATGGAAGACAGACTGGGTCGGCTGGACGTTGGTTATTATGCCGATTTGACCATTCTGTCGGACGATCCGTATGCGGTTGAGCCGGATGCCATCAAGGACATTCAGGTGTTGCTGACCATGATGAACGGACAAGTGACCTTTGACAGTTTAGGGTCCCGACCCCGTACCCCGCGCGTATCCCGACCCCGTACCCCGCGCGTACTTGACAAGACCGAGCTTCTTGACTAAAATAAAATCAGAGTTTGGTTTAGTCGAGATGTTTTTGAAAATATTTGGAAATGAGGTTCTAACAATGTATATCCGGCGCGCCATTGAAGATACAATTATCAGAGTTTCCGAAATGTTTCCGGTATTGCTTGTTACCGGTCCAAGACAGGTAGGCAAAA
>JAAZIX010000104.1 GCA_012800655.1 Clostridiaceae bacterium
CGTAATCGCCAACGCCGGATATTCATTCAACTTAACCAGATCGATAATCGCATCGGGTGTCAGAGTACCGCCCGGTGTCGCCGTGGTGTGAACCGCGAGTTCGATACGACGTTCGATATGCCGATCCCGGCGTTCCAAGGCCGCATTCTGATTCGGTGACGAAGCAGGCGGCTCCGACATCATACCGAACAGATCCGCAATCTCCGTGTACGAAAAATTGTTCTCCGACAAAAGGAAACGCGCCGTCAGGAGCCGCCCCATCTCCGCCCGGCAACCGACGGGTGTCGCCAAAAAATCATTTATGTCATCATCGATTTTGACACTATTCAACAGCCAAGGCAGGAAGCGCTTCGACAGTCGCGGCAGTTCGGCACGCAATTCAAGCCCGGCTTGCGTCAGATAATACGGCAGATCCAAATTAACCCGTACCGAATCCGTGCCGATCGTCTTCGCCGCAACCGCTTCAAAATCGATAAGATCTGTGGCCGTCGGCAGAACGCTCACGCGCAAATCGATCAGCAGACCGTTCGGGCTAACCTCCCGCAGACGGGTGACAACCGCGTCCTCCGCCCATTGGGCTTCGGCGAAATAATTCATGCCGAATACTGACAAGAGCCGGGGCAGGCGAAGCGGCTTCATGCGTCACTCGCCTTTCCCGCTACATATTCATTTACAACTTCGATGAGTCGTGCCGCCGCACGCTCGGCCGGCACCTTTTCCAGAACTTCTCCTCGCGAGAAAAGCGCAAAAAAGTCTTTGCCTCCGGCGAGACCAAAATCCGCTTCTCTCGCCTCCCCCGGACCGTTAACGGCGCAACCCATGACGGCTATGGTCAACGGTTCGGTTATATGCGCAAGCGCATTCTTTACTTCCGCCGCCGTCCGAACCAAATCCACCTGCGTCCGTCCGCAGGTCGGACAGGAAACGAAAGTCGGACCGCGACGACGCAGATCCAATGCGGCGAGTATGTCCCAGGCGGCCGCGACCTCCGCCAGGGGGTCGTCGGTCAGCGAAACACGCAAAGTATCTCCTATACCCTCCGCCAGCAATGTCCCGATTCCGACCGCCGAGCGAATCAGGCCGGTGCTTCCGAAGCCGGCCTCGGTCACGCCGATATGGAGCGGATAATCGCACCGGTCTGCCAGCTCCCGATAAGCGGCAATGGTCAGCGCCGGACTTGAAGCCTTGAGCGAAATAACGATATCCCGGAAATTCACTTCTTCCAAAAGTCGCGCCGCTTCCAGAGCGCTACGCACCAGGCCGTGTGCCGTTACGCCTCCTTCTTCGGCGATGATCCGCGCCTCCAGAGATCCGGCGTTCACTCCGACTCGAATCGGCACACGACGAGCCGCGGCGGCCACGGCAACTTCCCTGAGTTTATCCGGTCCACCGATATTACCCGGATTGATTCGCAACTTGCTCACGCCCGCCTCCAGGCTCCGCAGAGCCAGATCGGCGGAAAAATGAATATCCGCCACGATCGGCAAAGGCGAATTGCGGACGATTTCCGGCAGAACATCAGCCGCGGCGCGATCAGGTACCGCCAGGCGGGTCAGTTCACAACCGACTCGCGCTAAAGCCTCGATCTGATTCAAGGTTGCTTTGACGTCCGTCGTGAGGGTATTGTTCATTGATTGGACGATCGGCGGCGCTTCCCCGCCCATGGTAAGATTTCCGACCTTAACGCTACGGCGTTTTTTGACTGTCGACCACCCGCCCATTGCGTATCCCTACCTGCTGAAGATCCTGGTGACGTCCGAATAAATTCCCAGGATGAAAAGTATCAATACAATGATGAGTCCGAAGATCATCATCACATTTTGCACTCGGACAGAGAGCTTCTTGCCGCCGCGCAAGGTCTCGATCGCTAACAACAGGAGATGCCCGCCGTCCAGCGGCAGAATCGGTAAAAGATTCATTATTCCCAGGCTCAAAGAAATAAGCGCGAAGAGCATCAGCAACTGGCTGAGTTTGGCGCCCCAGTCGATCACATCGGCGGTCACGACGCCGGAAATCATATCAACGACTCCGATCGGTCCGGACAGCGTATCCTCCACCTTCAGATCACCGATAAAGAGTTTGCCGATCGAACGGGCGGTGGCTTTCACTATTGACGCGCTGTATTCCAGCGAATACGGTATAGTCCGCCAAAACTCATGGTGTATTTCAAAGTGTATCCCGCGCTCGCTGTAATACTGATACAGCGACGGTAAAGTGCTCAGCTCCGTTTCCCGCCCGTCACGTTCGACAATCAGCTTAATTTCCCTTCCCTGCGAGGCATTGATCAGCTGAGCCGAATTTTGCTGATTGACCGCCGTTCCGTCAATACTTTTGATGACATCGCCGGTGCGAATCACCGGATTCCCCGCATTGGAACTCGCATCGACGCCCGTGACCAGGAGTCCGCCGTCCGTATAGCGGATATCGTGAGAAATGCCCAGCATATAGCGACTCAGCCGCTCCGGTTGCAGAACCGCCTTATGAGTTTTTCCGTCCGCCGGACGGAAAAACTCAACCTCCAGCGGCTGATCAGCCGACGCAAACAATAAATCGAGCTGCAAATCAAGGTCATTTCTGATTTGATGACCATTCAGGCGTTCAATACGATCGCCGGCCTGCAGACCGGCGGCCGCCGCCTGACCACTTACACTGTTGTCGGCCAAAATCGGCAGAGCGTAACCAAGTGAAGCAAAATAAATTATCAGCGCCAACAGACCGCTGATAATATTAAATGCCGACCCCGCCGAAAGGACGAGACCGCGCGCCCAACGCGGCTTTTTATAGAACAGGCCGTCCGCATCGGCTTTAGATTTCCCCGGCACGGACGCATTCGCTCCGGGCTCATCCGTCTCGATCCGCTCCGTCGCAACCTCTTCCGCCGCTTCAAATTCATCGTCCTCATCTTCGCCGTATTCCCCGGCAAAGCTGACGGAGGCTCCGATCGGAATCAGCTTGAGGCTGTAGCGAATCCCCTTGCGGGTCACGGAAAAGAGCCGCGGTCCCATAAAAATCGAAAATTCGACGATCTTGAATCCGAGTGCCCGAGCGACCAGATAGTGCCCCAGTTCGTGCACAAACATCATGAATGAGAAAACAATAATACCGGTCAAAATTCCTAAAAATGCATTCAAAACAATTTCTCTCTCTTCTTCATTTGATATTATGCCGCATTTGCCGCGCATCTTCGCGAACTTTCGCGTCCAACTCAAATAGTTCCTCCGCCGAAGCCGGTTGAGTAAAGTCCGCGGCCATATGCCGATCCATGACGCGCTCAATCAGTTCGGTTATGCCCGTAAAGGACAATTCGCCGGCCAGAAAAGCTGCAACCGCCACTTCATCGGCCGCATTATACGTCAAAGGCAGACTCCCGCCACATCGCGCCGCCTCATAGGCCAAAGGAAGGGCACGAAAGACCAGCGGATCCGGCTCGACAAAAGTCAGCCTATTGAGCTTAAAGGGATCGAAGGGTACCGCCGATCCGGGCAGACGTTCCGGAACGGTCAGGGCAATTTGGATCGGCAGACGCATATCCGGCGCACTGAGCTGAGCGATTACGCTGTGATCCGCCCATTCCACCATAGAATGGATCACACTCTGCGGATGGATAACTACCTCTACCTGTTCCGGCTGAACATCAAAAAGTCGGCAAGCTTCGATGATCTCCAGACCCTTATTGACCATCGTCGCCGAATCAATCGTAATTCGCTTGCCCATCTGCCAGGTCGGATGACGTAGCGCTTCTTCCGGCGTCACCGCACGCAGTTCGTCATAACTTCGTCCCAGGAAGGGTCCGCCCGATGCGCAGAGCCAAATCTTCGCCAAATCTTCTTTGCGCCCGGTTCGCAAACACTGCCAAATCGCCGAATGCTCGCTGTCAACCGGAATAATTCGGGCATTATTGCGCTCCATCTCGGCCTGTAGCAAGGGACCGGCAACAATAATCGCTTCTTTGCTCGCAAGAGCCAGATCGTGCCCGGCCCGCGCCGCCGCCATAGCCGGACCTATACTTGCAAAGCCGCTGATCGCCAACAAAACCATGTCCAGTTCCGGCGCGGACGCAACGGCGGCGACACCCGCGGCGCCCGTCAGAATCTCCGGCGCGTCCCCGCCGCGTTCGCGCAACCGCTTAGCCAGGGCAAACGCCGCCCGTTCGTCCGGTGTCGCGACCAGATCGGGGCGTAACGACTCGATCTGAGGCAGAACCGCCTCGA
>JAAZIX010000105.1 GCA_012800655.1 Clostridiaceae bacterium
AATCTACAGGCACACGCCAGGAGGAAATCATGGAGCAAGGTAATTTATTCGTATATGACCATCCATTGATCCAGCACAAAATATCGCTGATGCGCGATAAACACACAACGACAAAAGAGTTCCGCGAGTTGGTTTCGGAAGTAGCCACGTTGATGGCCTACGAAGTCACCCGTGACCTGCCCCTCGAGGAGGTGGAGATCGAGACCCCGATGGCCGTTGCGAGAACGAAAGTTCTGGCCGGCAAAAAGATAGCGGTTGTTCCGATTCTCCGTGCCGGTCTGGGCATGGTGGATGGAATCTTGAGTCTGGTGCCGATGGCCAGGGTGGGTCATATCGGAATTTTCCGCGACCCGGACACTCTGCAGCCGATCGAGTACTACTGCAAGTTGCCGGAGGACATTGCCGAGCGCGACGTGGTTCTTCTGGACCCGATGTTGGCGACCGGCGGTACGGCGGCGGCGGCGGTGGGCTTTCTGAAGGAACGGGGCATAACCGGCATTCGTTTTGTTTGCCTGATTGCCGCGCCCGAGGGGGTACGCTACTTCCAGTCCAAATGTCCGGATGTGCCGATCTTCTGTGCCGCCCTTGACGAGCGGCTCAATGAGCACGGCTACATCATTCCCGGTCTCGGCGACGCGGGCGACCGCCTTTACGGTACGCGCTAGCCGATAAGGAGCGCGACGGCGCTCGAAATTTGTTTTGCGAAGACGACCGCGGCCTCCCGTCCCTGACGGACGGGAGGAGCGGTTCTTTCTTCTTTACGTAGCGTGCTTTTACGGCATGACTTCACGGTGTGCCTTGTGGTTTGGCTTCACGGCGCGCTTACGGTGTGCCCGGATTAAGATTCGGCGCTCTGTTAAACACCTGTTCGAAGATTGATTTAGCGTACTCGCGAATCTGTTGATTGAAAATCAAGGCGATTGCCACCAGCACCGCCGTAACGACCGCCACTTCCAGCGTCGCACCGCCGCTACGATCCGCCCAGAAGTTGCGAAATCCACAACCTAGACGTTTCCCGATTACCGATAATTTGTTTTTCATTTTCCTTACCTCCGTTCAAGAAAATTTATTGACTAACCATAAACCATAGTTTATGTCGGCCCAACCGAATATTGGCGGCAGCCGGTAGAGGATAGACTTCGCCCACGGGCAGATAGTCGGTATCGACGAACACATGAGTGCCCTCTCCGCTGCTTTCGGCGAAGAAGTTCGCCCCCTGCCGTCGCAGAGTTACCTGCGCCTCGGAAATTTCCGGATCGCTGATGATGTAATCATCGTCCGGAGCCGATCCGATCGTGAAATATTTGTCCACCATCCATAGGCGTTTGCCGCGCATTTCCCAGTGCGTGCCGGGCTCGAACTCGGAAATCAGTGCCAGCGGTTCGCCCTGTCCCTCCGTTCGTCGTGCCTGTCGTCCGCCGCAACTGAACATATTTTCCGGGCGTTGCCGCTCGGCTCCATGAGATGTATCCGTTTTCCGCAGCGCGTCTGCCCCGCGGAAGATGCCTGTGCCGCCGATTACGCCCGCTCCGTGCGCTCCTTCGACGCGTCTAATCGCACCCGTCCCGCGCAGGAAACAGAGCACATTGTAGATAATGAAGCCGACCAGCAGGGCAGCGGTTGTGAATAGCGGAATCAGCGGATAGGGCTCGCCCTGCAAGAGGATAAAGACAAACATTATCGCAGCGAGAGCCTGCGTCGCTAGCAGGAGCAGACTGCGACTTTGCGGCTTGTACTGTCGGTCGGGAGCGCTCGTCGCGCCCTCATCCGCCGCCGCTTCGTTCGCGGCAAAGCCGTATCGATCGGACGGGGTGTCTTGTACCGTTGCCTCACGATGATCCGTTTGTTGCGGCACAAAATCCTTTCCTATCTTCGTCGGGATGCAGTCGGCGTGACCCGTCATGCGCAAAGCTCTTTCCAAAAGGTCGCCGGCGGCGGCAAAGTCGTCGGCGATCGCGGCGATGAATTCATTCAGCGGCAGAGCGCCGGCTTCGAAGAGGGGCTGAAAGATCGGGCGAATCAGGTCGCACAGAGCCAGTCGGTCGGCGGCGGAGTTGGCATAGGCCGGCTCCGGCAGGGCGGCAAAGCTTTCGTCACTCGTATCGAGCTGCAGGTAGTTGATTTCCCTTACAACCGGAAGATAGTACACGTGTACAACCGGAAGATAGTACACGTGCGGCCTCGGGATTCCGTTCTCCGGCGAGCCGTTCGAGATATTCGGGAGATAAATCGCCGACGGGTGCAGACAGAGATTCGCCGCCGTCAGAGCTGTGGTTGCGATTGCGCGATAATATGAGCAAAGAACCAGGAAAATCCGCGCGACGGTTCGCAAGAGTTTGCGTTCCCGGGATATCATGCGCTGAACCGAGAGTGGGAAGCCGCCGCGCTCGTTCTCCGACGCCGGACGCAACTTCTCCCGCTCGGCCGCCACGAAGTCCCGTAGGGAGATCATTCCGTCCTGCAGATCAAACAGCGTCGACGGTCTGTCGCCTTCCTCAATTGCGGTCGGTTGCGGCACGAGCAGTTGCGGCCAGTCGAGCAGGCGCAAACCGAGCACTTGGTCGGGTAAATACAGTTCATCACTATGCAGTTGATATGTAAACAGAAGCTTTTCCGCTCTATTGCCGTCCACATCTTGCCCCTCCTCATCGGCAAGAGCATTATGCGCTGCGGCGGAGATGATTTTTTCCTCTTTTTTCCGACAAAAAATGACAAAGCCAGGCGCTTCACTCCCAACTTTTTTGTGTTAAAATAAAGAAAACAAAGAATTATTTGTTTTATTGAGTTGAGAAAGGAGTAAAATTATGAACCTAGCG
>JAAZIX010000106.1 GCA_012800655.1 Clostridiaceae bacterium
AAAGTTGAAATCGGGGTCAGAGGCGGGGACTCTGAAGCTGTCCGACCATCTCCCACACGCAAACCGCCTCATCCGTTCCCGCTTTTTTAACTTTTACAGCTTGAGGCCTGAAGCTGCCCGGATTTGACTGTGTAAAAGCTGAAATCGGGGTCAGAGCTACATAGCTGAAAGGAAAGGGCGAAGCTGTGGGAACGAAAAGGCAGGACGAGGCTACAGAGCCGAAGAGGGGAGGGCGAGGCTGTGGGAGCGAATGAGGCGGGGTTGCGTGCTCCTATTGCTTGACAGGGAGATGGTTCGGTTTTAGAATGCAAGTAACCGATTAGTGACATAGTCGTTTGACAAATGAGAATCGGTATTTGACATTTGACGTTGAAAGTTTAGTCGGATTCTTGAAGGAGTGAAAATGCCGCAATTGCGAGACGTCCGTAAAATCAAAAAAAAGTCGGTTGCCCCGTCCGCTAAAACCCCGGCCGGGACGGTTCCCGGAGCCATTCGTCCGCGCGATATGCAACGCAGTCGGGCGGAGATTCTTCGGGCGGCGGTGTCGGAGTTCGCCGCGGCGGGCTTTGAGGGGGCAAGAGTTGACCGCATTGCCGCCCGTGCCGGTCTGAACAAGGTGCTCATTTACCGCTATTTCGGAAATAAAGAAGATTTGTATCTTGCCGTGTTGCGCGAGGTCTATAGCCTGCTGGGTGAGGTGGAGCGCGACATACTCGAGCACAACGTGCGTGGTGCTGAGCTTATTGAACAGCTTATCGACGGCTATTTCGATTTTTTGCAGCGGCGGGAAGACTTGGTGAATATTCTCCTCTGGGAGAATCTGCTGGGTACGAAATACCTGCAAAAGTTGCCGCACGAGGCGGTGGGACGTTCGACACTGTCAACGCTGGAAGAGCTGATCCGTGACGGCCAGACGGAAGGAGTATTCCGCGCTGATTTTGACCCGCATCAGTTGGTGGTGTCGCTACTGGTCTTTTCCTTCGGTAACTTCGCCAACCGCCACTCGCTTTCGTTGCTGTTCGGGAGGGATATGGCCGGTGCCGAGTGGATGGAGAAGCGGCGCGCCGAGACGAAGCGGGTAATTTTCGGTTACATTTTGCCGAACAAGCCGGGCGTTCTTACGGATGCCCCGGACACACGGAGCAAGCCGGGCGTTACTACGGATGCTCCGGACACACGGAGCAAGCCGGGTGTTACTACGGATGCGCCGAGTGCGTCGGGTACGCCGAGTACACCGGACAAATAAAGGCAAAGCTCGTCGCCCGTAAAACGGACGGGCGGCGTTGTAAATAAAAACTAAACCATGGAGGTTTCGAGATGACAAACATAAAGGAACGTTCCAAATGGACCGAGGAGAGACTGGATCAGTTGTTGACCGAACCAGACAACGGCCTGATTAAGGATCTGCAGACAATCGACGGCGATATCATGCTGATCGGTGCCGGCGGCAAGATGGGCTCCACGCTGTCGATAATGGCACGGCGCGCGCTCGACGCGGTGGGAGACAAGCGCAAAGTCATCGCGGTGTCGCGCTTTACCAACCCGGAAAAAAGCAAATTACTGACCGACAACGGGGTCGAGATCATTTCCTGCGATCTGCTCGACTTCGGCGCGGTGGAGAGCCTGCCGAAATCGCCGAACGTGATTTTTATGGCCGGACGCAAGTTCGGCACCACAGGGCAGGAAGCCGCCACTTGGGCGATGAACGCCATGGTGCCTTCGTTGGTGGCGCGTCATTTCCGAGACTCGCGCATCGTCGTCTTTTCCAGCGGTAATATTTATCCGCTCGTCAAGGCCGCGACCGGCGGTTGCGACGAGAGCGTTACCCCGGTTCCGATCGGCGAGTATGCGATGAGTACACTGGCCCGCGAGCGGGTCTTCGAGCACGCCGCCAAAGAGTGGGGCACGAAGGTTCTTATGTATCGCCTCAACTTCGCGGTCGACCTGCGCTACGGAGTTCTCGACGACATAGCGCAGCAGATTCTGGCCGATCAGCCGATCGAGCTCGGAGTTCCCGCCTTTAACGTGATTTGGCAGGGTTATGCCTCGTCCGTCGCCTTGCGTTCGCTCCTGCTCGCGGATTCGCCGGCCAAGGTGCTGAACGTCACCGGCTCCGAGACCGTCTCCGTGCGCTATGCCGCCAAAATGCTGGCGAAGCACCTCGGCCGCGAGGTCAGCTTTGTCGGAACGGAAGACGAACTGGGCTTCCTATCGAATTCGGCGCAGTGCTACGAACTGTTCGGTCCCTCGCCGGTCGGCATCTCGCAGCTGATCCGCTGGCAGGCCGAGTGGCTTATGGATGGCGGCCGCAGTCTGGGCCTCCCGACGCACTTTGAACAGTCCGGTGGCAAGTTCTAAGAGTGGTAAGTTCTAAGAGAAGAGCGGAACTTCCGGCTTCGACAGGAGCGGGAAATTTTCGCGGAGGAATATAGAGGAGAATAATATGGTTACTAAAGATAATTTGCGTCCCGGCGTGTGGGAAAAGTTCAAGGACGGTACGGTCATTCCGGCGATTCCGCTGTATCTGAACGATCGGCGCGAGTTCGATCCGGCCGGGCAGCGGCGGCTGATTCGTTATTATGAAGCAGCGGGTGCCGGCGGTATCGCCTGCGGTGTGCATACGACGCAGTTCGTGATCCGCAAGCCGGAGATCGGGCTGTTCGAGCCGGTTCTGAGCGAGGTATTGGAGGAGATCAAACTCTGTGAGGAGAAACGCGGCGAGCCGATCATACGCATCGCCGGCGGCTTCGGACCGACGGAGCAGGTGATCAGGGAAGCTGAGCTGGTGCGCGAGATGGGCTACGACATGATGTTGCTGAGCCCGGGCGGTTTGCCGGCCGATGCCGATGAAGATGCGCATGTTGCCCGGATCCGGGCGGTTGCGGAGATCATCCCGACGATTGCCTTCTACATGCAGACGGCGGTCGGCGGTCGCGTCTTTACCTATGACTACTGGCGCAAAGTTTTTGCTCTGCCCGGCGTGATCGGCGTGAAGATGGCACCGTTCAACCGCTATATGACCTTTGACGTCATGCGGGCGGTGGCGAACAGCGGACGCAGCGAGGATGTCGCGCTCTATACCGGAAACGACGACAATATCGTGGCGGATCTGCTGACGCCCTACGTCTTCGAGACGGAGCGAGGAACGGTTCGCCTGACCATCGCCGGCGGCCTGCTGGGGCATTGGACCTACTGGGTCAAACCCGTGGTCGAGTTGCATAACCGCATCAAAGATCTCAAAAAGTCCGGCAGTACCGACATTCCGGCGGATCTATTAACTCTGGGCACGCAAATCACGGACGCGAACGGAGTTGTCTTTGACTATCAGCACAATTTCGCCGGAGTAATTACGGGGGTGCACGAAGTGTTGCGCCGCCAGGGTCTCTTTGCGAACATTCTGACGCTGGATCCTGAGGAGGTTCTGTCACCCGGACAGGCCGAGGAAATCACCCGCGTATGCGAGGAATATCCGCACCTCACCGACGACGAGTTCGTCGCTGAGTTCCTGCGCAAGGAAAGAGAAAGCCCCCGGCATCGGGAGCTTTCTTCGGTTTAATTAGCAGATCAGGTTGTGCTCATTTCAATTTGAATCGGGTTACGCTCTGCTCTGACGACGCAGGAGGATCAGGGCGGCGCCCAGGGCCAGCAACATGATTGTCAGACCCAGCAGGATCCAAAGCGTGCTGTTGTCGCGGCTACCGACCGGAGGAATGTCGTCATCCCCGGGAGCCTCGGTCGCATCGGACTCGGTCGTGTCGGGCTCAGTCGCATCGGGTTCGGCCGCATCGGGATCAGTCGGCTCGGACCGGGTCAAGATATTACCCAGCAGGATGAAGAGGCTGAAGTCGCCCTGATCGAAAACGTAGTAGGCCGCGCCTCCCTCGGTCCGGACGTATCCGTCAATCTGCGTAATATCCATCCAACTGTCGTAAGCATTCAAGTGCCAGCAACTAACGTCGCGTAGATCCCAATCGGCCGGGATCGGCAGACGTACTTCGACCGGATTGAACGGATCCTGCTCGTTGCCGTTGACCAGATAGCGCACATCGTATGCCTTGACTTCGCGATCCTTCGCGACGTATTCGTCGTAGAGGTCGGTACCCCAGAGCAGGCTGATGTCGAACTCCAGATCGGCGATATCCACCGTACCGGTATCGATCGGCACCTCCTCAATCGTCAGAGTGGCGGTCGCGGTAGCCTCAAAACCGTTGCGTCCCTGAACACGGAAAGAGAATACATATGTTCCGGGGACGTTCAAGTCGTAATCGCTCGGGGCCGTAATGGCGACGGAGGAGATCAAGTCGATGGAATTATCATCGCCGTCAAAGGCCTCAACGATCATGTCGCGCGGTACGAATACATCGCCGACAAAGATGGTCTTATCTTCGACAGTCAACGTTGGCGTGGCCAGAATCCTTACCGTCGCTGTTTTGGTGGTTTCGGCATCGTTTGAGTCGATGGCGGTAAAGGTCACAACGTAATCTCCGGGGATCGCAGACACATTGGCGTAGACACTGATTGCAACGTCGTAAGACAGATCGCCGTCTTCAGCGTCCCAGGCAAGCGTAACCAGCGATAATAGATCGAAGAGCAGGAAATCCTCGTAGGACATAGCTACTATATCCTTAACCTCCAGAATCGGCGGGGTGTTTTTTACCTTGGCGATCGCCGAAGCCGTAACGGTATTCCCCTCGAATGTGAGCGAGAAGTTTATGGTATATTCTCCGACGGTATTGGTGTCAAAGCCGGTGGGGTCGATAACGACATTGTCGGTTTGGTCCGCATCGTTGCCGGGGAGAAGAGCCTCCACAATCATGTCTTTTAGATTCGGCGTACTGCCTTTCGCAAACGGCATATCTTTAACCTTGAGGCTGGGCTGGCGCTCATAGGCACCGATATCGTGCTGTGAGTCGCGCGGATTATTGTCCCTGTCACCATCTATGGCGCCACTCGCATGGCCCGTATTGACTGCGGGGCTGGTATTCTGCAGATGCAGGTCACTTGCGGAGACAAAGCCGGCGCTCTCGACGTCGAAGTTATCACGGAGATCGAGCACGGCCGCATATGCGGAATAGGGGGCAAGCGCATTCCCTTTGTCTTTGACAGCGGGCGGATCGGCCGCACCGGAGAAGAGGTTTTTCTTAAAGATGTTATTCGCGAAGATAGTCGCGATGTCGGGGGTCGCGGTGTCATTATAAGCCCGGATGGGGGAATTATTGAAGATATTGTTGAACACATAGTTGTTGGCACTGTCACCGCCGGTCTGATAGAAGAGTATGGCGCCGTTTACCGCTCCGCTGAACGTGTTGTTAAAGATGACGTTCCAGGTCGGATGCACTCCATTGATTGCATAGAGGCCTATGCCGACATCCTGAATGTTCATCACGTTATTCACAATGGCGGCATCCGTTGAGCCCTGGTTCAAGATTCCCGCGGCACTGGTTAGGTTCAAGAAAGTATTGTTGAGTATCAAAGCGTGATTGCTTCTGAGGAGGTGAATTCCTCCTCCGTATTCCCCCTGACGCTCAAACACACAATTCTTGATCTTTGCATCATCTGAGGCGTTGATCTGGATGGGCCAGGTTTCGTCGCTCATGAATTTAGAAATGAAGTAGATACCACTAATGACGGTTCCGGGGGAGTTTGTCACGGTAATTACGTAACCAACTGTAGTGATGATTTTCGTTCCTTCCTCGCCCACAATGCGGACATTGTTACGATCGGTAACGTTAACTCTTGTGGACATTTCGAAGGTTCCGCTTTTCAGGTGAACCGTACCGTCGTCCGCAATGGAATCAACGCCCTTTTGAATGGTTTTAAAAGGGCTGGCTTCACTGCCGTCATTGGAGTCATCTCCGTTGACGCTAACCCAGGCCTCCGGCAGGGTGCCGGCAGCTCGAACCGTAGCAGGAACCTGACCGAAAATGCCCAAGCCACTAAGTAGCATGGCAAGGACTAGGATATAGCCTAATAACAGACGTCCGATCTTGGATTGCAACCTTTTCATGTGTATCCCTCCTAAGTATCAAATGCACTTCATATCCAGCTTGCTAATTATATAAAAAATTTTTACCTGTCCGCAAGATGAGTTTTTGAAATGTTGTCCGAAAAAAGGCCTCCGGTAAGGAGGCGCGCTCTTTTTTTGCTTGTCGGTGAAGCCGGTATTAATCGAGTGTAGCCGTTTGCTCGGTCGTCGACTCTAACTGCAACTCATTTGTCCGCCGCCAAGTCGATTTTGTCACGCAACTCGGCGATAAAATCATCCGCGTTCAGGGCGGTAAAATCAGTTTGGAGTCCACTGTTGATGTGGAAAGTATTATCGGTCTCGACGAAAAGGACACCATATCCGTACTCAGGGTCAAGACCCGCCCGGTACAGAAGAGAGATGAAAGATTCGCCGAGAGAAGTTAGATCGTTCGGATAGAGGAGAAAGCCGGCACGGCTGCCGCGACGGATCTGTTCGGACAGCGAACCGACGCGGTTCGTAGGGTTAGTGTAGTCTGCCCGGTCGGAATCGATATCGTCGGGAACGATGATATCGACGGTCCGGCCAACAGCGAGACCATCAACGGCGGAGCCGGAAGAATTCTTTGTGGAGATAACGTCCGTGATTTTGACAGAGAACAGGGAGAAAGAATATTGCTTGCTTTCGGTTGCCGCGACGAAGTAGCGGACCCCTGTGACATCTCCGTCGATTACAGTGTATGTTTCCGTGCTCAGTAGAGTCGAAAAATTATAGTCAAGGGACGGGAGTTCCGCCGGATTTGCGGCAACTGCTATCGCCAGAAGCTGAGCGTCACGGTTTGCGTACTCGATCAGGGACAAGCCGTCAGGGTTGGTCAGAATAGATAAGGGAGAGGTCTCGCCTTCCGTGGCGCCCGGTTCCACGGGTACGCTGATTCCTTCCGCCGGGGCGGTGCCCTTATGCTCGTAGCCGTCTTCATCTCTATGGAGAGCGGAAGGAATGCTTGAGAGAGGATCGACGTCTTTGGAGCCATAAGTCGATTCGAGCCAGCCCGAAGGTTCCTCGCTTTTAGGATCAGTCTGCCCGGCCGGATACGGACCCGTTACGTTTCCGAACAGAGTCTCGTTCAAGTGCAAGTTCGAAACAGCATCGTTTCGCGGTGTATTGCCGGGAGTGCTCGGGCGGATGGGCCAGATGATACGGATCGTGACCAGAAGCAGAGCCGCGGCAATGATGCCGCTGAGCGCGGTCCCCCAGATACGGCGCGAAGCGCGGAGCGGAGGACGATTCATTTCCTGCTTGGCGGCGAGAATATTATTCAGCATCCGCTCTTTAGCTTCCGGATCGGGCTCGATATTATCCCAGGCTTTTTTGATTCTGTCGTCTTTCATGGCAGTCTAAATATCCAAATCTTCAATTTGTCCGCGTAGCAGTTGACGCGCTTCGTGCAAATGGTTGCGTATCGTGGAGGCGGGGCGGCGGAGCAGGGCGGCGATTTCGCGGGTATTGTAACCTTCGTAGTAGTAGAGGTAGATCGCGATGCGATAGTGTTCCGGTAACTTGAGAACGGCCGTCAGAATGGCGTTGCGCGAGTCGCTTTCCGGCCCCGGCGCGAGCAATTCCGTCTCCGTCGCGAAGTCCGCTTCCGTCGCATAGTCCGCCTCCGTCGCATAGTCCGTTTCCGGTGTCGCCGAGCCTTCTCCCGATGCCGTAAATCCTTTTCCCGAAGCTGTGGGTGCCCCGTCCGGCGCGTAGCTCCCGGAACCGTCGGCTTCGCCCAGAGAATATTCGTAGTCGGCGATGTCCTCGCGGCGCTGCCACCAATGTTTGAGGAAGTTTTTGCAGAGATTGCCGGCGACGCGGATCAGCCAGGCCTTTTCGTGTTCGACGCTCTTGAGGTCCGGATTGGCGCGGATCAGTTGGAGAAAGGTGTCCTGGACCATATCTTCGGTGTTGGCGCGATTTTTGAGATAGGTGAAGCAGACACGGTAAATCGTGTTGACATGACGCTCGTAAATCGCGGCTATTTCTTCGTCGGATCGGAACGAAGATCGGGGCACCTTTACTCCTCCCGTTGTCACGGCGCGTTTGGGCTTTCACTGTGAACAACTGTAACTGCGGCAACAATATCACGCCTCCTTTTCTTC
>JAAZIX010000107.1 GCA_012800655.1 Clostridiaceae bacterium
GCGAGGTTCGCTTCCTGCTCGAGCAGCCGATCGTAAAGAATCAGATCGTCTTTTATGGCGACTCATCTTTTACGCGCTGGCGCAGAACCTATCCGACATGTCCGCCGGAGGAACTCGCCGGCCTAGAGCTGGAAGAGGCAGTGTTAGATACGGATGGCAGGCGCTGTTGCTTGAACCGTGGCTTCGGCGGTGCGACGGCGGAGGAATTGCTTTATTTCTATCCACAGATTATTCTGCCGCTTGAGCCGCGTGCCCTTGTACTGAAGGTTTTCGGCAATGACTTCTCCTTCGCCTATTCCCCGCACGAAATAATGAGCCTACTCGAGCGGATCATTACTTGGGCCCGTCTCGACTTCCCGGGAATCAAGTTCTATATTTGTTCCCAAAGGATTTTAGCCCGAAGTGAAACTATCGATCGCGTCGCTTACGGTATCGCCCGCAGAGAGTATCGCCGCCTGATCGAGGACTACGCTAACAACCACGACGATTGTCGAGTGCTGGTACACGAGGACTTCCCGCTCTTTTTCGAGCGGAGCGAAGACGTCGGCAATTATGATCTGGCTCGCCGGGATATTTATGTTGATGACCAGGTTCACTTCAATGCGGAAGGCTATGCGCTATATGCGAAATTCTTCCGTTATGAGTTGTTCGGCGTGCCGTTTTAAGTGACTCTCGATCCTTTAAACTAAGTTAGGAGGATGCATTTATTGTGAATGTAGGTGTTAAATTAGATTGTAAGAATCGCCTCGCTAGCGAGGTTCGCTTCCTGCTCGAGCAGCCGATCGTAAAGAATCAGATCGTCTTTTATGGCGACTCCGCTTTTACACATTGGCGCAAGACATTCCCGTATCGTCCGTCCGAGATACTCGGCGGCCTGGATCTGGAAGAAGAGGTGCTGGATGAGGACGGCAAACGCTGTTGCCTGAACCGCGGCTTCGGCGCCGCAACGGCGGAGGAGTTGCTCTATTTCTATCCCCAAATTATCCGTCAGCTCGAGCCGCGGGCGTTGGTGCTGAATACTTTTGCCAACGATTTCTTTTTTGCCTATTCGCCAAGCGAAATTATGAGCCTGCTCGAGAGAATCATCGTCTGGGCACGTCTGGATTTCCCGGGAATAAATTTCTATCTCTGTACCCAAAAGATCTTGACCTGGCACGATACGATCGACGTGGGGTGCCGCCGCGCCTACGATATTGCCCGCAGAGAATATCGCCGCCTGATCGAGGACTACGCTAACAACCACGACGATTGTCGAGTGCTGGTGCACGAAGATTTTCCGCCTTTTTTTGAGCGGGAGGAGGATGTCGGCAATTATGATCTGGCTCGTCGGGACATTTATTTCGACGACCATACTCACTTCAACCGCGAGGGCTACGAGCTGTACGCCAAGTTCTTCCGCTACGAGTTGTTTGGCGTGCCGTTTTGAGCGATGGCACGAATAGTTTGAATCATATATAATTGAACAGGTACGATAGTTCGAACGAATACGATAGTTCGAACGAATAGGAAATTAATGGAGGTGCGTATGACCGAGAAAAAAGTAGCTGCGAAGGCAAAAAAAACCAAGAAGATCCGCAGTGCTGTAATTGGTTGCGGCGGTATTGCCACATGGAAGCATTTACCGAGCATGGAGAGATTGTCAAACGTGGAGATTGTCGGCTTTTGCGACATCATTTTAGAGAGAGCGGAGCAGCTAGCCAAGCAGTACGGCACTCCGGATGCGCTGGTCTGCACGGATTATATGGATATCATCAACGACCCGTCCATCGACGTGGTGCATGTATGTACCCCTAACCTCTCTCACAGTTTTATAACTATCGCGGCGCTCGAGGCCGGCAAGGACGTGCTCTGTGAAAAGCCAATGGCGATCAACGGCGCAGAGGCATTGGCGATGGAGAAGGCCGCAGCACGCACCGGGCAGATTCTCTCCATCGGTTATCAGGGACGCCATTCCGCAGCTGCACAATATATGAAAGCCGCCTGTGAAGCCGGTGATCTGGGCGAGATTTATTATGCCCGCGCAATTGCGCTACGTCGTCGTGGTGTACCTACCTGGGGTGTCTTCCTGAATAAAGAAGAGCAGGGTGGCGGTCCGCTGATTGACATTGCGACACACGCGCTCGATTTGACTCTGTGGCTGATGGACAACTATGAAGTTAAATACGTCGTTGGTAACGCCTATTATAAACTAGGCAAAAAGGCCAATATGGTCAACTCCTGGGCTTCCTGGGATCCGGCAGAAATGACGGTCGAAGATTCGGCCTTTGGCTTTGTGACGATGGCAAACGGTGCCACCGTTTCGGTCGAAAGCAGCTGGGCTCTGAATATCCGTCGTCCCACCGAGGTCTCCTGTGTGCTGGCCGGCACGGAAGGGGGTCTGGAACATATGTTCGATGAGGTTTGGTACAACAGCGAGCGGCACAAGCGCCTGATCGACCTGCAGCCCGACCTGTCTTCGGGCGGAGCGGCTTTCTATGAAGGCCATAAGGAAGAAAACCACGATCGCGAATGCC
>JAAZIX010000010.1 GCA_012800655.1 Clostridiaceae bacterium
CGCATCATATCCTGACGCGCCGCCATAAATCCGAGCCCGGGTCCGCCGAACGACAGTGGCATCCCCAGCGGCTGTCCTTCTCCGACCGCGATATCGGCGCCGACTTCGGCCGCCGCGGGCAATATAGCCGCCGCGATCGGATTGATGCTCAGCACCGACTTCGCGCCGGCTTTTTTCGCCAGCACGAATAATTCCGCCGCCGGTTCGATAATGCCCAGCACGTTCGGCTGCGCCACCAACACACCACAAACCTTCTCGTCCAACATTTCTGCCAGAGCCTCGACGGAGGTCTCCCCGCTCTCGGCAAGCGGAATCATGTCAATTTCCACATCCAAATAGTGGAAGCGGGACTTGATCGTCTCGATCGTCTGCGGGTGCAGTCCTTCCGAGAGCAGCACGCGGCGCCGACGTCGTTCGAGGCACATGTTCACCGCCTCGGCCGCCGCCGTAGCGCCGTCATACACCGAGGCGTTGGAAACATCCAGACCGGTCAGCTGGCAAATCATCGTCTGGTACTCAAAAATGGTTTGCAGCACGCCCTGAGACAACTCGGCCTGATACGGCGTATACGTCGTCACAAAAGCCTGGCGCGTCGCGATTTCATCGACAATGGCCGGGATATAATGATTGTAAGCGCCGTAACCGCGATAAATCTTGACGAATTGATGGTTCTTCGCCGCCAGACCGTTCAGCTTGCGGGAAAGTTCCAACTCGGACATTCCCTCCGGCAAGTCGACACGCTCCGCGGCCGCCAGTTGCGCTGCCGGTACGGACGAGAAAAAGTCCAGCGCCGACTCTTTGCCCAGCGCCTCCAGCATCGCGCGGCGTTCCGCCTCAGTAGAGGGCAGATATGCGCACATTAACCTTCCTCCTCACAGAACGCCTCATAGGCCGCCTGGTCGAGCAGTTCAACCTGATCGGTGACCTGATCGATCTCAAACAACCAGGCCGAATAAGGCTCTTCGTTAATCAGCTCCGGCTGATCCTCGAGATCCTCATTTACGGCGACAACCACGCCGCTCACGGGGCTGTAGAGATCCGATACGGCCTTAACCGACTCGACATCGCCGATAACATCGCCCACGCTGACTTCCTGACCGACCTCGGGCAGGGTAACAAATACCAAATCTCCCATCGATTCCTGGGCGTAGTCGGAAAGACCGATCCGCACCCGGTTGGGGGCGATAAAGTCCACCCACTCGTGTGTCTTGCTATACTTGAGATTGCTGCTCATATGTACGCTCCTTTTGTTTTATTTATTTCTTCAAGCTGCGGGTTCCCCTGCATGCTTATTTATCCACGTTTATAGAACGGCAGTTCCGTGACCTCTACCGCAATCCTGCGACCGCGCACGTCGACGGCCAGCGTTCCGTCCGCGCTCGCCTGCTCAACCTCGGCAACCGGCACCGTCACCAGAGCCGTGGCAATCGCATAGCCGAGCGTCGGTGACATTGTTCCAGAGAGGGTAAAACCGACCTGTGTGTCGCCGATCAGGAGATTCTGCTCCGGACGCACTATTCCGCGACCCGACACTTTCAGGGCAACCAGATTGCGCGGCTCGGCGGTATAGCGCTCCTGCATCGCGGTAGCACCGATAAACCCCTTTTCCTTATCGAAGCGAATAGTCCAACTCAGACCGGCCTCCAACGGGGTAATGTCCGCCGACAGCTCATGTCCGTACAGCGGCAGGCCAGCCTCCAGACGTAACGTGTCACGCGCACCCAAACCGCAGGGAATCAGTCCCAAATCCTCACCGGCAGCCAGCACCATATCCCAAAGGCGCACCGTGTCCTCGATCGGGCAATAAAGCTCATAGCCGTGCTCGCCCGTATAACCGCTCTGTGAAATCATGCAAGTGACCGGCTCTGCGCCGTCAAAACTAACCTCCACGCCCGAGCTGAAGCGGAAAAGACCCGTCGGCAACAATGTCGCGTCGGCCAGACGCTCCATGATTGCCTGAGAATTCGGCCCCTGCAAGGCCAAAACTCCGATATGTTCTGATACGTCACTCAGCTCGGTATCCGGAGAAATATGTTCTTTGATCCAGGCCAGATCCTTGTCCTTATTTGAAGCATTGACCACCAGGAACCAACCGTCTTCCGACAGACGCGCCACAACCAGGTCGTCAACCGTTCCGCCGTCGTCATAGCACATGGGGGTATAGCGCATCCGGCCGATTCGCAACTTTGAGAAATCATTGGCCATTATTCGGTTCAAATCCGCCAGCGCGTTCGGTCCGTTGAGAATCACTTCACCCATATGTGAAACGTCAAAAACACCGGCCGCCTCACGAACAGCGCGGTGTTCGGCCAGAATACCCGCCGGATATTGAATCGGGAGCAGATATCCCGCAAAATCGACTATCTTGCCACCCAGCTCCACATGCCGATTGTATAAAGGCGTTTTCTTTGTTTCCATAGTTAGCCTCCTGAAATAATTATATGCTAGCGTGTATTATTCCATATTTTGCTGTTTTATGCCATCTCCTTACACACATTAGGGGAGATGTAAAGGCCAGCACAGGTAGAATATATCTAATCAGTTGGCGCCAATCTCATTCACGCGACAGGCGTTGCCGCAAAGCCTCAAAAACGACGATTCCGCCCGCCACCGCGGCGTTCAGCGAATTTAATCTGCCCTGCATCGGAATCCGTACCAAAAAATCACAGCGTTCCCTGACCAGGCGCGAGATACCGCTCGCCTCGTTGCCGATTACAATCGCCAGCGGACCGGTAAAATCATGCTCGGTATAATCCGTCTCGGCCTCGGGCGCGGTGCCAGTTACCCAGACACCCCGTTCCTGTAAACACTCTATCGTGCGACTAATATTCGTCACCCGGGCGCAAGGCACATATTCAATTGCCCCGGCCGAGGCGCTCGCCACCGCCGTCGTCAACGTCACCTGACGATGGCGGGGAATGATAATCCCGTGTACTCCGGCAGCTTCGGCAATGCGCAGGATCGAGCCTAAATTTCGTGGATCCTGTACCTCATCCAAAATAAGGATAAATGGCGGTTCACCCGCCGCCTCCGCTGCGGCGAGAATATCGTCGACCTCCACGTAGCCGCGCGCCGCCACCTGGGCGATCACGCCCTGAGGCGCGGAGGTCTCTGTCATGCCGCGGAAGGTTTCATCGCTGACCGGAATCACCAGTCCGCCGCTTTCCTTCACCGCCATGATTATCTCATACAGACTTCCCCGCGGATTGCGGAAAAGCTGTTCCGGCACCCAGAGCTTGTCGATCGTGCGCCCGGCACGTAGCGCCTCCTGTATCGGCCGGCGACCCTCCAGACGATCCTCGCGCCCCTCATTCCGCTCAAGCTCATTAAATTCCGAAGCATGCTCTGAGCCGCGCTCCGAGCGACGCTCCGATTGTTCCCGACCGCTACTGAATCCGCGTTCAGTTCGACGTGACCGATTCCGTCCATCGCCGGAACCACGGCGTCCGCCCGTGCCCGTACCTTTCTCACTCATATATCTTTGTCCTCAATTTGCTGTTCACAAATCCGAAACAATAAGTCCGACAATTCCGCCAAACGCTTCTGCCTGCCGTCGACGTGCAGATAGCCCAAAAGAACCTCCATAGCGGTGGCCTGGGCATAGTCGATCGGATTTACATTGCGCGGCAGAGAACTAGGCCTATGGTTGCGCCCGCGCCTGGCCACTGTCTGCTCCTCCGGGGTCAAAGTATCCTCAATAGCGCGCAAAGCCGCGGCCTGAGCCACAGCACTTACGTATCCGGTCGCACAGTAAGAGAGCCTGTGCGCGCTCGCCGCCACCGTCCTTAACAGGCGATCCCGGACGTAGAATTCCCAATATGCGTCTCCCAGCCAGGCCAGAGCCGCGACCGGCAAGTGCCGCGCCCCGCCCAACTGTTCAATTAATCCGTTCGAATCAGCCACGCGGATGTATCTGCGCCCCGGTCGGCGTATCCTCAATGTCAAAGCCCAGCGCCGTCACCTGTTCCCGGATGGCATCAGCCCGGGCGAAATCTCGCGCCTTACGTGCCGCCGCCCGCTCCTCGACCAGTCGCCGCACTTCGGCCGGAATCTCCTCCGCCGCCGGACGAATATCCAGACCCAGGCAATCCGTCAACTTATACAATCCTTCCAGCGTCGCCGCGGCGACCGACTGATCTATCTCTCCGGCAAGGGCCTCGTTGATCTCCCGCACCAGGTCAAAGATCGCCGCCAAAGCAACCGCCGTGTTCATGTCGTCGTTCATCGCCTCGTCAAACTGCGCAGTGGCCTTTGCCACCGCCGCCGACAGATTTGCCGCCGCTCCGGAGATTTCCGCTCCGGTCGCCGGCCGATCAACCCACGCCGACAGAGCCGCCGCCGCCCGCTTTAAGCGTTCCAGCCCGGCAACCGCCGCTTCGAGAGCCGCCGTGGTGTAGTTAATCGGACTGCGGTAATGCGTGTTCAGCATAAAGAAGCGCAACACTTCGCCGCCCCACTCCTCCAGCGCCTCCCGCAAAGTCACGAAATTGCCCAACGACTTCGACATCTTGACATTATCGATCTGCACGAAGCCGTTATGCATCCAGTAGCGGGCAAAGGGCTTGCCCAGCGCACATTCACTCTGCGCGATTTCATTCTCATGATGCGGAAAAATCAGGTCGCGCCCGCCGCCGTGGATATCGATTTGATCGTCCAGCACCTTATGAATCATCGCCGAGCACTCGATATGCCAGCCGGGACGTCCCTCGCCCCACTTGCTCGGCCAGAACGGCTCATCGCCGCGACGAAACTTCCACAGCACAAAGTCGGCCGGATTCCGCTTGTCAATCGCTTCGTCCACTCGTTGGCTCTCGCCCGCAGATAGTTCCTCCGGATTCAGCTTCGACAACTGATAATATTTATCGTACTTTGAAGTATCGAAATAAACCCCGTCCGACAGCGTGTAGGTATAGCCCTTCTCGTCCAGCAAATTGATCAGGTTAAGTATCGCATCGATCGACTCGGTCGCCCGCGGATGGATATCCGCCTTCCTGATCCCCAACGCCTCGGCGTCGGCGAAATAGGCCGCGATATACCGCTCCGTGAACTCCTTGATCGGCACGCCCTCCTCGCGGGCTCCGACGATCACCTTATCATCAATATCCGTGAAATTCTGAACAAAAGTCACCTTGTACCCGCTGTATTCTAGAAATCTCCGTAGAATATCGAAGGTAATCAGGGGACGCGCGTTGCCGATATGAATCAAATTGTAGACGGTCGGCCCGCAGACATAAATACGCACCTCCCCGGGGATAATCGTAACCAGTTCTTCTTTTTTGCGTGTCAGCGTATTATAAATCCTCATATTCCCGTACCGTTCCATAAAGTACTAAAAAGCCCGAAAGACCGATAACTCTCATTCGACACCTGGCACTATACCCAGGTGGGTGTCCTGCCACAGCCTTCAGTCGATCTGTTTCCAGCCTGGACATCCATGCTACGGACGCAGACTCCCTTTTAACGTCGTGAAGGTTCAAAATAAAGAGTCATCGACCTCTCGGACAACACGAGTATAGCACACTTCGCCGGCTTTGCGAAAACATATATGCCCCAACCAATTGGAAGCAGTCGCCGTCTGTGTTAATATTCACATGAAGCTTGTGGGGTCGCGCAATCAAATAACGTGAAAGCAGGTATATAACCTCGATGTGGATTTTGTACGTATTACTGGGGCTGATCGCAATCTATCTGGGTTTCGTTTTTTACATCAGCAATCAGCTGTATCGTCTGGCGCTCTCGCGCAAGTTCGTGGTGGATATGAGTAGACAGAATATCGTCTCCACCGAGCAGGTGGACTTGCTGGAATGGTTTTATTCCGGCAAGGAGATTTTCCAGGCGCTTCCCTATGAAAATTGGGAGATGACAAAGGACAATCTCAACCTCAAGGCGGTTTATCTCGCCGCCGATGCGTCCCGGCCCGCAACTGAATTCAATGGCCTCGTTGCCGTTTTGGTTCACGGTTGGCGCGACACCAAAGAAGCACGCATGCGCCGCGGTCTACAATATCATGAGGCCGGCTTTGATGTCCTGATCCCCGACCTGCGTTCGCACGGCGAGAGTGAGGGAACGCAAATCGACATGGGTTGCGTCCATCGCGACGACATAATACAGTGGCTACAGGTACTCCGCGAGCAGATGAGCGAACGCGGCCTGGCGCAACCGCGCGGCTTTATTCTGGACGGTCTTTCGATGGGTTCGGCCACCGTTCTAACCCTCTCCGGCGACAAGTTGCCCGACGATGTGCTGGCGATCATTGCCGACTGCGGTTACTCATCAATGTTTGAACAGGGGGCCTGGCTGCTTCGCAAAATGAATCCCCTTATACGCTACCCGGTCTTGTTGTTATGCTTCCTGCAGGCACTTCTTTTTGCCGGCGTCAACTTCTTGAAAGGAACCGCCTACGAGCAGATTCAAAAGGCCGAAATTCCGGTCTTTATCATCCACGGTACAGCCGACTCCTTCGTTCCGTATTATATGGGTGAAAAGCTCTTCGCCGCATGCAGCTCGAGCCGCAAGGAGTTTTGGGCGGCGGAGGGAGCCGAACACGGTGTCGTCGCCTGTATGTACCCCGACGAATACAACCGCCGCTGTCTGGACTTTATCCGCTCGGTTTTGAAATAGAACTTTCCGAAGCAGAACCTAATGCTCCGATGCCACCACTATTCCCGTCACCGACCTTGCTCCGGCCGCAAGCAATGCTTCCGCCGCCACTATTAAGGTCGATCCGGTCGTCGTTATGTCGTCAACCAGGAGAATGTTCTTTCCCCATACCGGCTTTGTCGTCGCTACCTCAAAGGCCGACTGCACATTGAGCCAACGTGCCTGCGCGCTCCCCTGCTGTGTCTGCCGGGCGGTGGCGGAACGGCGAAGCAGTATTCGACTGTTGAGTTCCAACCCCAAATCGAAGGAAATCTGAGCCGCCAATAAGTAGGCCTGGTTATAGCCGCGCTCGCGCATCCGTTTCGGATGTAGAGGAATAGGCACGACCAGGTCTATGTCGCGCCAGTGCCCCAGCTCCGGGGTCAGGACATAACCCGCCGCCTGCCGTTCCGAACTGCAACGTCTCCGTAGCAGATCGGTCAGTAGCGAGCCAAGAAACGTATTTATATTCGACATATCACGGAACTTAAATTGACGCAGGAGATGATTGAGGCTCCCCTGATAAAAGCACGGTATCAAGCAGTAAATACCGCGCCGGGCGGCCGCATCGATAACTTTCGGGCGGAAGTGCAGGCAGGTTAAATCAATATCGCGGAACGGCAATTCGGAGGCGCAACGCGGGCAACAATCGGGAAAACGTCCGGGCTCGGAAATTGGTTGCCAACATATTACGCAGGCCGAGGAAAAGATTCGGCCCAGGCTACGCCATAGCGGTGCGGAGCGCCGCGGCCGCATCAGGCGAGTCCGGCTCTGTCTCGCAGCTCATCAACGCGGTCGAGCCGCTCCCAGGGTAAGTCGAGTTCCAGACGACCGAAAGCTCCGTAAGCCGCCGTCGGCAGATAAATCGGTCGGCGCAGATCCAGGCCGTCGATGATCCCGTCCGGGGTCAGATCAAAGACCGTACACGCCAACTCCGACAGACGGGCATCCGGCAGGACTCCCGTTCCTTTGCTGTCAACCATCACCGCCAGCGGCTCGGCCATTCCTATGGCGTAGGCAATATTCACTTCACAGGCCGTCGCCAGACCGGCGGCGACCAGATTCTTAGCCACATAGCGCGCACCGTAAGAGCCGGAGCGATCGGCCTTAGTCGGATCCTTGCCGGAGAAAGCGCCGCCGCCGTGGGGAATGCGTCCGCCGTAGGTATCGACGATCAGCTTGCGTCCGGTTAGTCCCGAATCGCCCTGCGGCCCTCCGACCACAAAGCGACCCGAAGTATTCACCAATATCCGGGTGTTATCGTCAAAGAGATTCTCCGGCACCGTCGGTAAAATAACCTGCTTCGTAATACCGTCCTGAATTTCTTCCAATGTGACCTCGGGATCATGTTGCGCCGAGATCAGGATCGTATCAATATGCACCGGGCGATGCCCCTCATAACTTATTGTCACCAGGGTCTTCCCGTCCGGGCGTAAGAAAGGCAGGACCTTCTCCTTGCGCGCTTTGGCCAGGCGCGCCGCCAGACGATTCGCCAGGGCGATCGGCAGGGGCATCAGCTCCTCGGTTTCCGTACAGGCATAGCCGTACATCATTCCCTGATCTCCCGCGCCGGTCTGCGGCTTATCCGTCGCGACCGTACGTCCCGGTTCGAGTCCTTTCCTACTTCCTCGCTTCTCCCAGGCCAAATTCACCCCGCCGGCGATATCCGGCGACTGTTCGTCGATCGCCTGTAATATCGCGCAAGTCTCCGCCTCAAAACCGTACACGGATCGCGTATAGCCGATATCGGTTAAAACTTTCCGCACGATCGTCGGCACATCGACATAGCATTCCGTGGTAATTTCGCCGAAAACCAGAACCATCCCGGTGGTCACGACCGTCTCGCAGGCGACCCGACCCATCGGATCCTGCGCCAAAATAGCGTCAAGAATCGCGTCGGAAATCTGATCGCAGACCTTGTCCGGATGCCCTTCCGTCACCGATTCCGAAGTATATACACGCGGTAAATTCAGATTAACACCACTCATAACAACGTTAAACTCCATCTCCGATAAACTCCCGCTTCTGTACGGTCCGGAGCGATTGTAACACCCGGAGCCGCCTCGCTCAAGTTCGGACGGACAGTTCAAACGGCGTTCCAAATTCCACGGTTGACAAGTTTCCTTTATAGCTACTTTACTGCGCTTACAACTCCGACGCCGCTTCCAACAAGGCAGTTCTTATTTTCTCAAATTCGACCGGATCATATTCCACGTCGTTGAACGCTCGGAAGCCCATCCGACATATGCTGTCCGCCTTTTCCTTGTCTTTTAAGGAAATCATCCGCAACAGCTCATAATCCTCGGCACTTTGGCGCTGAGCCTCGAGCCGCATTGACATCCACGGCTCCCCTTCTCCCGGGTAAACAATATGCGTGTCTCCCGGAGGCAGGATTAGAATTCTGTCAGCGTTAGGTGTCTCGGGGCTGTTCTGTTTAAACGGATCTTGACCCGTTCGATACGCATTTGTGGCCCAATGCAGATACCCTTCGAGATTGTGCAGGTAATTACCCCAGAACAGGTATCTGGTTGACAGCAACGGATAGTCAATGAAGCGATTGATATAATCTTCTTCCCGCGGCTCACAGCAAATGTAGAACCAGATTTTATCTCCGATAAGCCTATAGCTGTCGAACTCATCCTTGTGCTTTTCATACTCCGAATTGAGCGGCACCCAAACATCGAGGGCACCATGAGCATAGGTATAACTCAAAGCATCAATCAGTCTGATTTTCGGTGCCAGCTTCCGCACCAGACCGCACAGAGCGCTGAACTCAGTCGCATTGGCGTCGTTGGGCTCATCGGCAACTCCCATGTAGAAGATATCGATCCAGCCCTTTTCCTCAAGGAAAGTCTGCAAAGCCGGAAGATAATCCGCCAGATAGCAATATGCCTCGTAGCTCATCGCCGGCATACCCGCCACCAGTATCGTTGATTCCTTCCAACTCTTTCTACCACCGACGCCGGACATATTAAAGTATTTATATCCGAGACTCAGATAATATTCCACCGATTTTTCCAATGCCGAAAAATCAAAGAGATAGTGTCCGTCGTCGTCCTTTGTCCTGTTTACGCCGCTCACATAGAGCATGTTCTGCCGCATACGCCGCAGCATTTTGAGATACTTTTCGCTGAGTTCGGCCAATTCCGGCAAGTTTCTTTCCACTCCGTGATACTCCACCACATTGTGGATACTGTAGCCGTTGATTATCTGCAGATACTCCTCTTCGGGTATGCTCGCCGGATATATCCGCATTGAGGTTTCTAATTTGATAATTTCATCGTCTACTGTGACTTCAAATCCGCCGACATAATGTCCGGGCTTGGCATCTTTGGGGATCTTTACGGCCAAATATAATGCCGCCGTACCATCATGAGGGGTCAGATTCGCTCCTAGGGGCTTGGCGCAGTCATACACATAGAACGGCTCGGATCTTGTAGGTATATACGGACTTTTGCCGCCCGGTGTTTCGCGAATTACTTCGACATAAACCGGCACGAGTTCATAGTACTCGATTGCAAAATCCCGCAGTTCTCCATAAGGCTTCACGCTTACGGACGCGTTTTTCGCGACTTCCCCAAAAAGAACCTGAAAAGAACAATAGCTGTTCCGGGCTCCGAAAATCTTTGCGGAGCTATCGCCGCTTGGGTACGATTTAACATCCGGATAGACCCACTCTGTTCCGTTAATTACTATAAAGTCCATTATGAATTCCCCCTCTATAACTATTACAATGGTACCTCATCCGGTAAATTATTTTAAGGTGCCGGTAACGGTATTTTCGGCAACTTTGCAGGTTACGCGCCGCCGGGTGCCATTCCCGAAGCTGGCACGGTCATCTTATTTGCAAATTTGCCGAAAGCGAGCGAGAGCCTTGCCAAAGATCGAAAATATTGTCCACCCACTCTTTTAAGGAGAAGAGCATTCATAAGCTGATGCAGTACGCAGAGCAGCTTCGCGTAAAGCCCAAAGTACTGCGCTACATGGAGGTCTTGCTGTGCTGTTGATGCCTACAATTCAAATGTTATGGACGCTATCATTGCTTAGACTGTGATAGAATACAACACAACCCATAGGAAAGGACATATACATCTGTTAGATGTACGGCTAACCCGATGAATAACGACTTTGGAAGAATTTCCTGGGATCATTATTTTCTCAAAATGGCTTTTCTAGCTTCGGAGAGATCTACCTGTCTGCGCAGACATATCGGAGCCGTAATCGTTATGAACAATCAGGTCCTTTCTACGGGGTACAATGGTGCCTGCTCGGGTATAAAAGACTGTAGAGAGCTCGGCTGTTTGCGGGAACAAATCTCTTCCGGCGAACGACACGAGCTCTGCCGAGCCGTTCACGCAGAACAGAACGCTATCATACAGGCGGCGGCACACGGAACGGCTATCCGCGGCGCAACACTATACTGCACGCATTCTCCCTGCATATTGTGCGCAAAGATGATCGTGAATGCGGGAATTAAGCGCTGTTATTTTGCCGAAATGTATTCCGAGGAAGCATTCCGCGATTTATTTAACGAAGCCGGTGTCGAATATAAGTACATACCCA
>JAAZIX010000108.1 GCA_012800655.1 Clostridiaceae bacterium
TGAAGTCCAAATCCACCGGGGTCTCGCGACCGAACATGGAAACCAGAACGCGTACTTTCTTCTTTTCCATGTTGATCTCTTGTACTTTACCGACATTGCCTTCCAAAGGTCCGTTGATGACCTTGACAATGTCACCCACGCCGTAGTCGATGATCGGATCCCAGTCGCTGACCAGGCCCATGATAGCCTGCTCTTCCTGTGTGAGCGGGATCGGTGTGGTATTCGAACCGACGAAGCCGGTCACGCCGCGCACGTTGCGGACGGTATACCACAGGCGGTCGTTATCCTCCAAACCGCGGATCTTGATCAGGACATAGCCGGGATAGAGCTTGCGCCGCACCACGCGTCTCTTCCCGTCGTGAATTTCGACTCGTTCCTCGGACGGTATGGCGATATCCAGGATATCGTTCTCAAGGTGGGCATTTTTGACGATTTGCTCCAGACTTAATTTAACTTTGTTTTCGTAACCCGAATAGGTGTGCAGGACGTACCAGTGGGCACCGTCGTCTTCGTCAATGGCGGCGTCTTCTCCCTCGGCTACGTCTTCGTCAGCGAGCGGAGCGTCCTCCGGAGTCTCAAAACAGTCGTCGCCGAAAGTTGCTTCGTCGTCTGCTATTTCGAGATGGTCTAAGTTGTTTTCTTCAGTATTCGCCATTGTTTTTCCAATCGCTGTTAAACTACTGTGGTCGTTACGGTGGGCGGAACCTCGGCGCCGGTCGGGGTCGGAGGGGCGAATGTTGCCGGGTTCGGTGTGGGCAGAGCGGGTAGGTCCTTATTGGAAGGATCGTAGACGCCGGAGAGACTCAGCAGACCGCCCAGGATGGTGTCGACTATGAACACGAAGATAACGACCGAAACGACGATGGCTAAGATGACCGCCGTCGAGCTGAACAGTTGCTTGCGATCCGGCCAGGAGACACGTTTGAGTTCGTTAAAGATATCGCCGAAGAAGCGGCCGATCCGTTTGTGAATCGGCGGTTTTTTGCCGATCGCCGCAGCCTTTTTGACCGGCTTTCTGCCGGTTTTCTTACCGCCGACCTTTCCGTCGCCGATTTTTTTGCCGCCGGCTTTTCCGTCACCGGTTTTCATATTTTTTTTGTCCGTTGCCATATGGTTCTCCTTTGCCGGTACCGGGTCCGGCATGAATGCATTAGCGAGTCTCGCGATGACTGGTATGTTTGCGGCAGAAGCGACAGTACTTACTCATCTCGAGTCGCTCGGGATTATTACGCTTATTTTTCTTCGTCGCGTAATTCTGCTGCTTGCATTCCTGACAAGCCAGGAGAATCTTCTCACGCGCTCCGGGTTTAGCCATTTCGGCACCTCCAATAGTAGTCAGCCGTCTAAAAAAGCCGACAAAAAAATACGCCCTCGGGTAAGGCAACGGATATGATAACACATCGGCTAAACAATGTGCAAGCGAAATTTGGCGGTTTTCGAAGGAAATGGTGTCGAATATGCGACATTCTCCGTAACGCTCCGTAAGTCGGGGAGGGGTATGTCTTTAAAAATTAACACCGAATCGAGGCTCAATAAATTTATAATAGTTCTTTTATTTTAGCGACGTACATTTATATTCGAACTCAATTAACTGTGAGTATTGTACCATTCTATCACCCTAGCATAGAACATAAAAGGAGGCATAACTTGGCTCTAAAAGTATGGCTGAATTTTAAAGGAAAAAAGTTTTGGCTTACCGATAAGCTAGAGTCAGCCGGATTCAACGTAATAACAGATTATGTTCCTTATGTGGACTCGGCTTCAGTTATTCAGATAGCCAATACTGTTGATGTTGTTGTTTGTACCGGAGAGCAGTGGAATCGTGACAATCTCGAGCAGATTACCGGGCCGAAGTTGATAGTTCGCTATGGTGCCGGAACCGATACTATTGATCTCTCAGCGGCAACAGAATTAGGCATACCGGTTGCAAATTGTCCCGGTGTCAATGCGTCTTCCGTAGCCGAGTTGGCTTTGGCACATATTTTGAATTGTCTCAGAGCGTTCTGCTATTCGGTATCGGGTCCAAAGGAAGGAGTTTGGCCGCGTTATATTGTAGGTAATGAGCTGGATGGCAAAACAGTAGGATTATTGGGTTTCGGTAATATTGCTAAACAGTTGCGCCGTATGTTAACCGGCTTTAAGGTTCGAGTGCTGGCCTATGACAGCATGATGCGACCGGACGAACAAAAGTATAATGTGGTTGCCGTGGAAAGCGCCGAGCAATTGTTCCGTGAGAGCGACATTGTTTCGTTGCATATACCCCTGAATAAAGAAACGAAGCGGAGCATAAATAGAAAGTTCTTCGAATTAATGAAGCCCGGAGCATTCCTCATTAACACGAGTAGAGGAGCGCTTATTGATGAGTCGGATTTAATCGAAGCACTTCAAAAAGGACGGCTACGCGGTGCGGGACTTGATGTAACGGCCTCCGAACCTCCCCATATGGACAGCCCCTTATTCGCAATGGACAATGTTTATGTCACGACTCACATGGCAGCATATACTCAAGAGGCAGAACTGAGAACGCAGAGCCTTGTGTTTGATACCATTGTATCTTTTTCCCGGGGCGAAGTGCCGCCTAACGTACTAAATAAAATTGTTTTGATAGGAGAAGAAAATGGAAAAATTGAAACGAAAACTGCTAAATAGAGAAAAGATATTTATCAGCACAATTAGTGATTGGGGCTGGGGCGGAGTGCCGCACCTTTTCAAGAACGATGCTCTGGATCTGCTCATGATAGATGTCGAACACGGCCATCTGGGCTGGGAAACTTGCGAAAATCTGTTGCGGACTTGCAATAATCTAAGCATGCCGGTGATAGTTCGGGTTGTTGACACGGAATATCATCTCATGAGCAAGTATCTGGATATGGGAGCGGACGGTCTGCTGGTTCCCAGAGTGGAGACTGTTGAACAGGCTCTTGCTGCCGTGCGCTATATGCGCTTTCCGCCTAAAGGTAAGAAGGGCTGCGGAGGATTTTCGTTGTTGCGCGGGGATAATGCTTTCGCCAAGTTTAATTCGGAAAAAATGCTTTTCCTGCAAATCGAATCACTAAAAGGCGTAGACAACCTCGACTCTATGCTGACCAATTGTGCCGGGGAAGTTTCCGGAGTGTTAATCGGGCCCTCTGACTTGTCAATCTCTATGGGCAATAATAGCTTCGATTTCAGAGCGCCGGATTTTTTAGCCGTAGTTGAGCAGGTGTTTAATTTGTGTGACGATCATTCTGTGTCTTGCGGGATTTTCTGTGTAAGTCACGAAAGCATACGGTTTTGGCGTTCCAAAGGAGCCAACTTGATCTGGGCGGGAAGCGATGTGGGCTTGTTTTTGAGCGCCTACAGAGATCTGTGTCAAACGATAAGGGAGTTAGATTAGATGTTACA
>JAAZIX010000109.1 GCA_012800655.1 Clostridiaceae bacterium
ATTTCTCAATTAAAAAAAGGACGAACACCGATTTTGTGTCCGTCCACTTAGCTTGGCGAGCCTGGCAGGACTCGAACCTGCGACCCACAGCTTAGAAGGCTGTTGCTCTATCCAACTGAGCTACAGACCCAGAACCCAAGGGGTGTGGAGCAGGTGATGGGAATCGAACCCACACGATCAGCTTGGAAGGCTGATGTTCTACCACTAAACTACACCTGCGAGCAGTCAGGTCTGTCGCAAAGGTGAATTCTACACCAGAGTCGGGGAATAATGCAAATCCGCGTGGGCAATGATCGCCTACTGATCGCCTACAGCGCGGACATCGCAATTTTTGTCCACCTACCTTGGAGGGCGGAGATTCGCCGAGGTTGCTCTGTCGACGGCTCAAGGATGGCGGAGAACCGCACTCCGCACAAAAAAGAGTGGATGGACAATATTTTCGATCCCCGGCACATCGCACGTTCCATAGTAACGCTACTTATAGAGCTACGGAATTAGCATGGGCAACGACCAGCTGTCGAAGGAGTTCGACGGCCTGTTCCATATCCTGTACGCTTAGGTACTCATAGGGACCGTGGAAATTACCGCCGCCGGTGAATACATTGGGACAGGGGAGCCCCATTTCGGAGAGGCGGGCGCCATCGGTGCCGCCGCGGGTCGGGATGAGTTTCTGGGTAATCCCCAGAGCGGCAAAAGCTTTATCCAAAAGATTCATAATGGTCGGTTCGCGCTCTATGTATGAACGCATGTTCAGATACTGATCTTTGATTTCAACGGAAAACGGCGGCGGCGCGTCGATGTCGGTCCGGGCATACTTTGCGTTGAACTCCTCTACACGGCGGCGCATCAACTCTTTACGTGCGGTAAAGTTGTCCGGGTCGAAGTCGCGGATGATGTAATTGAGTGTGGCAGTTGTGACATCTCCGCAGATGTTGCCACAATGCAGGAAGCCCTGCCGCTCCCGCGTCTCCTCCGGGGTGTCGAGCGGGTCGAAAGAAGCGGCGAAGCGGGCGGCCAGCGTGGCGGCATTAACCATTTGTTTGTAGGCGGTACCGGGGTGGACTGAACGGCCGCGGACGGTGACGACGGCCCCCGCCGCGTTAAAGGTCTCGCAGGAGATTTCCGGGCTGAGTCCGCCGTCGACGGTGACCGCCATAGCGGCGTCAAAAAGTTCCAAGTCAAAGTATCTGGTACCGGCGCCGATTTCCTCGTCGGGCGTGAAGGCGAGCCGCAGGGGTCCGTGCTTAATTTGCGGATTGGCCTGCAGATAGGCAAAGAGGGCGAGAATTTCGGCGACGCCGGCCTTATTGTCGGCCCCGAGCAGGGAGGTGCCGTCGGCGATGATCAAATCGTGGCCGACCAATTTATTCAGCTCTGGGAATAGAGCGGCGGAGAGGGTAAGATTCAGGTCGGCGTTGATGACGATCGGTTCGCCGGTGTAGGTGACGTAGCGATGCGAATTAACCTTACCGGAGGCGGCTGGCGATGTATCGACGTGGGCGATAAAGCCCAGCGGCGGCAGATCGGCCAGCTCGGGAGAATTGGCGGGCAGGCGACCGTAGAGCGTATATTTGTCGCTCAAAGTCGTCTCGAGCCCCAATTCTTCGACCAAACCGACGAGGTGACGCAGGATTTCGATTTGGCCCGGCGAAGAGGGATAAGTCGTTGAGTTCTCATCCGAAGTTGTCTCGAAATAAATCAGTTCCAAAAAATAATCCAAAGCTGTGCGCACGAGAAATTACTCCTTTTTGCGTTTCTTATTTTTTCTGTTTGACGGATCCTTAAAGTAGGCGGCCAGTCGACCTACCCATCCGGTAATTTTCTTCTGCTTCGCACCCGCACGCGCCGCGGTTATGTCGCGCGCGGAACCCTGAGGATAGAAATTCCGCTCGTCCGGGTGATGCGTATCGTACCAGACCTGGGCAAAGAAAGGGATGTGACGCGCGAGTTCGTCGAAATTCCAGGGTTCGGGCTGGCAACAGACCGGGCACCAGTGGCCGGCACGAAGGATCAGGTAAGGCGAGGCCGAAAACTCATGTCCCTGATGACAACGCCAGGGCAGTTCGGTGTACATATCGCCCTTGGTCATTGTTTCGGCCAGGCAGGCGCCGCCGCGGAATTCGGCAGCGGAAATCAGGTCGGGCAGTTCAATCTCGGCATCGGGTCGGGTATCGTCATAACCGTGGCCGAGGTAATAGCCGCGTGCCCGCAAATCAACATCGGATTTGAATTGATGATAATCGAGAAACACGCCGGTGGCCGGGTTTCGATTTTCGCAAAGCAGGGGGAACTGGTGCCAAAAGCGCGGCAACTCGGCATAGGTCTTTCCGGGACCGTAAAAAGCCTCCGCCCGCTCCGGGGGGCCGTGTTCCGCCCAATGCGCCGGCGCGTCGTAACCGAAAGCCAAAGGGCGCAGAATTCGACTGCGGATTAGACGCCGCAAAGGAAAGCCGACTTTGTAATACCAAAGTTTTTTCTTTAATGCGTTAAAAAAGTCGGTAAAGCATTCGCCGGCGGTGAAGTCGAACTGCTTAATAAGAATGTCCGAATCAATCATCCACATGCCGCTGAAGTTGCGGGTGGCAAACCAATGAGGGCGGAAGAAATATTTGGGACTGGAGCCGATCAGCTTAAGTCCAGCCGCCAAAGTCTCGTAATAGGTAGTGCGCGAGGGCGCTCCGCCGCCTACGTTGTAGACACGCCGCCAAAAGCTCGGCGGCAGCTCGTCGGCAAGTTCGGCAGTGATAATTTTGCTTATCAAGTCGGTTGTGCAACGGGTGGTAGTCCATTCCAGGCAGGTATTGAGCGGAGTCTGAAAGATCAGACCGTCCCCCATATTGCGTAGAATCATACCGTCGTAAAGGATGGGACTTAGGCGCAGTGAAACCCAACGCTCGAGACTAGACTCAATAACCAGACGTTCGGCGCGCACTTTAGAGGAGCCGTAGACCTCATAGGGACCTGGCAGAAGCGGGTCACCGACGCGTCCCCAAGGATGCAGATAGTTTCTGTACCCGTATTGAGCAACGGTACCGGTATAGATGAGACGTATCTTTTGCGAATTCGGTTGAGCCTTGATTGCCGCCAAAATATTGCGGGTGCCGCCGATATTCGTCTGCCAGGCCAAATCCGGATGGTGCAGGGTAGCCGGGGGAATGAGAGCGCCGCAATGCAGTATCAGTTCACAGCCCGCAACGGCCTTCAAGCAGGAGTCAGCATCGCAGAGATTTCCCCAAAAAGGCTCGACGTTGAGCCCGTCACGCTGCCAGCGCGAGAACAAGTCGCGATTTTTGGCGGAGTCACGTAGAAAAAGCCGACAACAAAGTTTCCCGGTACGCGCCAGCAGAGGAATCAGGGGCGCCGCGATACTGCCCGAAGCGCCGGTTATCAGGATTGTCCGCATTTTCACCTCCGCGACCTCATTGGGTCGATTAAGCTCCATTTTACGCTATAAGGAGAATATTTTCAGCCCTGATTTCGACGAGCTGGATTTTAAGGAACATCTTCTTTCATTGGACTTTCTGACCCCTCGATGATAAAGTGATTGACGGATAAGCGACAACGGAGGTTGTGCAGGTGAATCAGAATAAGAAGTTTGGTCGGGAATATTTTTCCACGCGGAAATTAACGTTGGGAGCAATGTCGCTGGCTTTGGCAATTGTTTTACCGTGGATTATGCACAGCATCCCGCGCTCCGGGCAGATTTTTTTGCCGATGCATATACCAATTTTGATTTGCGGTTTTGTCTGTGGTTGGCCGTTCGGCTTACTGGTCGGAGCGTTGGCACCGTTGCTCAACCATTTGCTGACCGTAATGCCGCCACAGGCAATCCTAGTACAGATGACGGTCGAACTCGCGATATACGGTTTTCTGGCCGGGGTTCTCTATAAATTTATCCGTACCAAGAATGAGTACGTTGATATTTACGTTTCATTGATTTTCGCCATGATCGGCGGACGAATCGTTTACGGTTTGTTGAACGCCCTGATCTTCAATGCCGCTTCTTACGGCTGGAATATCTGGCTGACGAGCATGTTTGTCACGGCCTGGCCGGGCATCGTCATTCAGCTGGTTCTGGTTCCGGCGGTCGTTATTGCGTTGCGCAAGGCGAAGTTGATTCCGCTGCGCTATTGATGAATCTACCGTAAGCAAATGAGCCCATTTTTGTGGTACAATATCCGTCGAAAAACAGTGCTTATAGAGCAGTTGAATATTGACCGTAGGCAAGGGAAAAAATAGGAGGTATAGTGTATGGTTACAACTTTTGACATGTATGACATTGACGTACAGGTATTTATGGAGGCGCTTGACCATTGCAAGGGTAATGTCTATCTGCGCACGGATGAAGGCGACTACATCAATCTCAAGAGTAAACTCAGCCAGATTGCCGGCCTAATGCAGCTGATCGAAGGTGGCAAGGTCGTCAAAGCAAAGATTGAGTGCGATAATGTTGAGGACGTTGCGTACCTGTTCCGACTGAATTTGTTCGGACACCAGAAAAAGTCCGGTGAAGAGGACCAAAAGTAAGGCCCGATGACAAATCCCGTTTCGCCACAGATGTCAAATTCGTGTCGGAACATGTGTTTAGGCCATCGGACCGGGGATATCCTCGGTCTTTGTATAATACGAAAATCAATATGAATGATATAGGAGATACCAATGGTTAAGATAATTGCCGGCAAAAAAGGTACCGGAAAAACGAGTCGCTTGGTTGACATGGTCAACGCCGACGCCAAGCTCCACGATCTCAATGTGGTTTGCATCGAGCAGGGACGCCGGCTCGATTCATGGGTAAACTACAGGGCGCGCCTGATCGATATCTCGGAATATCCGATTAAGGGTTTTCGTGAACTGTTCAGCTTCATTGCGGGTATTCACGCCAAAGACTACGATCTCGATCGGGTCTATATCGACAGCATATATAAGGTGGCGCAGAGCGATGATATGGATGAATTGATCCTGTTCCTGAACTATCTGAACGATTTCACAACCGAACAGGAGACTGAGGCAATCATCATATTGACCGCGGATGTTGATGAACTCCCGGAGGAAATGCGACAGTATTGCTGTGATTGCGGTGAGGACGAATGTACGGATTGCGAATAGACCGTAAATCCGCAAATTTAGATGATTATTCCGACACCGTGAGACTTAATTCTCACGGTGTCTTTCGTTAATAAAGAATAATGCCATGACGGCAAAGTCATGGCGATGTGGCTGCCGACGAAGGATTTGAACCCTCACAAACTGATCCAGAGTCAGGTGTGCTACCATTACACCAGTCGGCAAAAAATTGTCGGGGCAGGAGCCCGACTGCAAGTATTCTAGCACCTATGTATTTTCCGCGCAAGTTCAACCTGGTGACCGCGTCACGTC
>JAAZIX010000011.1 GCA_012800655.1 Clostridiaceae bacterium
AGTCCGTCATTATTTTTAGAGCGTTATACTCCGCCTGTTCTTATTGACGAAATACAGTATGCCACCGAGCTTTTGCCGTATATAAAAATATATGCCGATGAAAAAAAGAAAAAAGGTCATATATGGCTCACCGGTTCACAGGCTTTTCATATGATGAAAGGCGTGTCGGAGAGCTTGGCGGGCAGAGTCGGTATAATAAATCTCTTGGGTCTTTCAAACGCTGAAATATACGGCTATGAAAGTGAACCCTATACTACTGACAGAGAACGTCTTATGAAAAGGCTGCAAAATGTTCAGCCTAAAAACCTTAAGGAGATTTACGCAAGAATTTTCAAAGGTTCCATGCCCGAAATATACGCCAATGACCATATAGATACAGAAACTTATTATCGTTCCTATGTTGAAACATATTTACAGAGGGATGTACGGGATTTGACGCAGGTAGCGGACTCTCTCAGTTTCTATAATTTCATGACTGTTGTTGCCGCCAACACAGCAAAACCGGTGGTCTATGAGAGGCTGGCTGCCGCGACGGGAATTTCCGCTCCTACGGCCAAAAAGTGGCTTTCGATACTGCTTACCTCTCAGATTATTGCCCTTGTTCAGCCTTACCACAACAATATTCTCAAACGCAGTACAAAAATGCCGCTTTTGCATTTTTTGGATACCGGTCTGGCCGCGCATCTCCTCAGATGGGGCAATCCAGAGGCTTTAGAAAGAGGCGCCATGTCCGGAGCATTTTTTGAAACCTTTGTGTTTTCCGAAATTTATAAAAGTTATATAAATGCAGGACTCACCCCGCCTCTTTATTATTATAGAGACAAAGAAAAGAGAGAAATTGATCTGCTGATATTTGAAAACGCAACACTCTATCCCATTGAAGTAAAAAAGGCGGCCTCACCCGGCATTCGTAGCATGAAAAACTTTAGCGCCCTGTCTCCCCTGGAAGATTCGGAAACCTTTAAGGGAATAGAATATCTGAAAGTCAATATCGGTTCCGGCAATATAATCAGCATGACGGAGCATTTGCTCCCCATAGATAAAAGAAACACCTATGTTCCGGCATGGCTTATTTAAACATCCGCCGCCGCTCGCGCCTCGGCTCGCAATTCCTGTAGCCGCTGATAACAGGCGGCCAGATCGTCCCAGAGAAGGGTGCGCGCCGCGGGATTGCGCAGGACGTAGGCCGGATGGAAGGTTGGCATTAATTCGATGCCGCCTTTTTTTACCCATTGACCGCGGATTTTGCTGATTTGACCTTCCTGGCGAGTGAACCAACGCCAGGCTGTGCTGCCGAGCGTGACGATGAGCTTCGGCTTGACGAGATTGAATTGGCGCCCCAGCAACGGACGGCAGGCCTCGGCCTCCTCCGTGGTCGGTACGCGGTTGCCGGGCGGGCGACACTTTACTATATTTCCGATGTGAAAATCCGTTTTTTCAAAGCCCAGGGCCAACAGTAAATCATCCAAAAGACGTCCGGAACGTCCGACAAAGGGTAGACCCTGACGATCTTCCTCGACGCCGGGTCCTTCGCCGATCAGCATGACGGGGGCCTGAATGCTGCCGCGCGATATCACGCAGTTGGTGCGGGTCGCACCCAAAGGGCAGGCCCGACAGTTATGACAATCCTCAACAAATTTCTGCCAGAGCGGCATAATTTCCGATCGGGGCATGTTCGCATACTACTTTCTAAATCGTGTCGATATACTGCTTTCTAAGCCGCGGTTTGCCGGGGTGTCAGGTATAACGCGGTCGGTTACGACGCGGACGCGTCGGCGGAGTCGGCGGACGCTCAATCAGAATCAGCGTGATTCCATCGTTATTGCCAGCCCAGTCGATATCGCGCCGCAGTTCGCCGAGACCGGCGACAAAGGCGCGCCCTTCCGGATCGAAGGGACCGAAATTCTCCCCCGGACAAAAAGCGGCGATAATTTTCTTTTGTATTAAATTGCGCAAGTGGTTACGGCTTGCTTCGCGCAACTCAACGGCTCCTTCGCGTATACCGCCGTGGATTACTTTGACGACCTTTGCGCCCATGCGACGCAGGGTCATCAAATTCAGCCGCAAACGTTGCAGACCCGCCTCTACGGTATCCAAGTCATTGGTCAGATCTATAACATGTACTTGCATAAGTTTCCTCTATTCATCCGGTCCGGCAGACGCGGTCTCGTCCTCCTCCGTTTCCTCCTCCGGCAAATTCACATTCTCCGGGTAGCGCATTAGGACGATCAGAGATCCCTGATTCTTGCGCCAGGGCAGGGAAGTCCTGATCCGTTGCCAAAAACTCAGTCGATCGCGATGCCAGCGATTGACGATCCATTCGTTCACCATAACGTACTCTGAATTCAGCGCCACAATACTGTCGACATTGCGTGCCGCCCATTTGAGCTCGGCGGCGTCGGGACGGTTGCGGTTTTGCTTGCGGCGACGGCGCATTTCCTGCGTCGTAATCGCATCCATGATCAAAGTGCTACCAGGAAAAGCCGAGGCAATATTATCCAGGAGAGAGATCAGCTCTTTACGCTCCAGATACATCGATGTCTGTTCCAAAATAATCAGCACGGGTCGATTGTCGGTTCGGATTGCCCGACACCATTCCGGTGCAGTAACCGGAATCGGCACATAGTGAACCCGCTTCATCGTCGGAAAGAGCTTTTGTCGCAGCTGTACGATGCGCGGCTGGTCGACATTGTACCAACAGATTAGGCCGTTATCGACGCGCTGAAAGCGGGTATCCAGTCCGACCCGACAGGCGATTATAATAGCAGTCGGATTGTTGGCAATAAAGGCGCGGGTAATCGTATCGATAATACGGGTACGGATTGCGATATCCAACTGTTCGGTCGGCGTGCCCGGAAAAGGAGCGTGTTCCAGGCCGAGCCAGCGAATTAGTTCGACGGCATACTCGTCACGAACGACCGGATTATTGCGCTTGGTTTCGGCCGCTCTGGCCCAAAGTGAAAAAAGCAATTCCGAAGTTATATTCTGCGCATGGTCATTCATTAATCGTTCCCAAGTATCCTTCCCGTAGGTGCACTTTACTTCTTTTAATTCTGGACTGAATCGGCTCAATTTGCAAGAACATTTATCGTTTTTTTCTTAAATTTGTTAAAATTTTTGTTGGAAATATCTCGCAGCGGGATTTTAAGGATAAATGAGACGAAAAATGAGGAGAGCTGAAAGGAGCCCTTATTTCCCGCACAAATAAAGAGTAACGAAAGGTTAATTACCATAGCATTTTGATCTGCTGGAGGCTTGACATCGTACTTGCCAAGCGCGCATTTGTTTTGCTATATTCGATTGAAAAATGGACTGAGCGGAAATGAGCATGAACATTTTTGTATGCATCAAACAAGTGCCTGACACGTCCAAAGTTGAGGTGGACGAACAAACGGGGGTGCTAAAGCGCGCAGGGGTCAAGAGCAAGATGAACCCTTACGATTTATATGCCCTGGAAACGGCTTTGCGTCTTAAAGAAGAGACGGGGGGCAAGGTGACTGTGGGCACTATGGGCCCTCCCCAGGCGGAGAGCATCATTCGGGAGGCCTACATGATGGGAGCCGATGAGGGATATTTGTTTTCCGATAGACGGTTGGGCGGCGCAGATGTCCTGGCCACCAGTTATACCCTGTCCCAGGCTATCCGTGCCATAGGGGACTTCGATTTAATCCTTTGCGGCAAACAGACCACCGACGGCGATACCGCCCAGGTGGGTCCTTCCATTGCCGAGCATATGGGAATCCCCCATGCCGCGTGGGTCAGCAAGGTAACGCTTCAGGAAAAAGGTATACTGGCGGAACAGCAATTGCAGGATGTAGTCGAGACGGTGCTGTTACCCTTCCCTTGTCTGATTACCGTGGAGCAGGATATACACACGCCCCGGCTGCCCAGCATGAAAAAGCGCCGGGAAACAAAGGATAAGGCCGTCACTGTTTTTGGCCTGGATGCCTTTATGGATCGAGATCCCGATAACTACGGACTGGCAGGCAGTCCCACCC
>JAAZIX010000110.1 GCA_012800655.1 Clostridiaceae bacterium
AAAGGCCGTGTAGCAACCGACAAGACCAGCCTGGTAGCCTGTCTGAAATTAAAACCTGAACAAAGAAATCAATGACTGACTAGTGTTTAGCCTGTTGCGGAAAGACTTTGCCGGAAAACTATTCAGCCCCCGGACTTTCTAATAGCCTTTAAGGCTTCTTCTTCGGAGATTCGTTCATAATCATCTTCAAAATAAGGACTTTCATCAACCATAGAAAAGTAATAATCCCACATATCCATTGGCACCCACTCCCCCGCTATTTCTGTCGTACTTCTCACCACCACACCGCCAAGCCCTAACAATAGCGCCATTATTTTTGTTATCCAAAACAATCCCGCCAAGTCAACAACAACTAAGAATCGCCGTTCTCGCCTCGCAGACTCAATAACTCCCTGATCGCCGCATCACCCGGATAGTGTGCGCTGTCCGGAACAACACGCAAAGTCAAATGTGGATTCTGCGCCGTCGCCATAAACTCCTCAACCAGTAGCGTCGAAGTCACCAAATCCTTCTCCCCCTGAATAATCACATAAGGTAGCGGAACCTGCTCCAGCACGGGCCGCAGATCGGCCGCAACAACACCCAAAATAATAGACGTGTTTTCCCGATAGCCGTTACGAACCAAAGCAAACGCATCTCGCAGACGGTAGTCCGGACTAAAAGCCATTCCCAGCATTAGGTCAAGAACCACTTTCGAAGCCCGCCGCGGTGATTTTACCCCGTCGCGTACCAAGTACGCCTCGGTATTTCGACGCAGAGCCCGGGCAATCTCGGCGATATCTTTCGCTTCATAGGAATCCGGACCTTTCGCCTCGATCGCCGCAATTTCGGCACGCACCTTAGCGGGTACCAACGGTTCTGCCAATGCGGCATATACATCCGGCGAGGTAAAGAGCTGATGAGTTATTTGACCGTAAATGATGATTCGGTCAATGAGATCAGGCACGATGAGAGCCGCGTGCGCAGCCAGGAACGAACCACACGAGACCCCGAAGAGTTCCAGTCGGTTGTCGGGGAATTCGGCGCGAATCGCTCGAATGAGGTCGACGGTCATTTCGACGAGGTCTTCCATAGCAAAGCTGTCGGTCATCGGGTAGTTGTTAATCCCGGAGCCGAGCTGGTCCCAAATAATCATTAGGTGCTTGTCGGTCATTTCGGGGAGAAGGCCGCGACAACCGACATTGAACGGCAACGGCGAACCCGGTCCACCGTGAAGAAAAATCAGGACGGGGTTGTTGCGCGATTTGCCTTCAAGCAGAACCTTTTGCAGGTAGCCGCCGAGCATAAATTCACGGACTTCCGAGATCTCACAGGCGGCGCTGACTTTTTTACGGGCACGGTTGATAAAGAAAACTCTGAGCGGCAGAACTACGAGTGGAACAGCAATAATATATGCAATTAAGGTAAGGATCCAATCCATAGACAATTAACTCCTTTGCTTCCGGTCACCTTTGCTTCCAGTCCCCCAGTTGTTTTCAATTCTGCTCCGGCCGTGCACGGTGCTGCCCCGGTCGAGCCTGCGGTATATGGTAGCAGAATTCACAATCCTTTTGTGTTATCTTGCTGTAAATTTTTCGCTTGTGAATCTCTTGCGGATTTGCCGCGGGCGACGGCAAAAATGCGTTTCACCACTACTTTTCGGTTATAATCTCTTCGGAAGGAAGGCGGAGGACAGCTTCGTGAAAATCAAAACCTACATTATTTATCTTCTGGTGCTTGCTGCTGTCATCACCGCTCTGTTGTTGGTGCCGCGATTTGCAAAGATTGAAGTGCGGGACATTTTGGAATACACGCCGAAATCACCCTGGCTTGCGGCGCTGGTTTTGGTGGGAATCTATGTCTTCAAAGTCTTCCTGCTGGTCTTTCCGATTGTTGTGCTGTACGTGGTTGCGGGCATGCTTTTCCCCACGGCACAGGCATTCCTAGTGACGATTGTCGGCCTGCTACTCGCGCTTTCGCTCGGCTTTTGGCTCGGAAGGTGGCTGGGACGCGAGCGACTGGAGCGTTTGGTTGGCAGTCGCATTCGGGATAAAGAGGGGCTCCCGGGAAGTGCTGCCGAGCGCCGCCGCTCCTTCGATCTTTCATTATGCTTTTTCTCGCGCCTGTCGCCCATTCCCTTCGACCTGATGAATATGTACCTCGGTGCCTCGACAATCCGTTTTGGTCAATACTTAGGCTTGTCTCTCTTGGGCTTGATGCCGATAATGATCCCGCTTGTCTTGATGGGTGAATCAATCACCGATCCGTTGTCCGCGGATTTCTTAATTCCTTTCGGTATCAGCATTGTGATCAGTGTCACGACTTTTGTACTCTACCGCCGCTGGGAAAAGCGGCGCAGAAACAGCGCGAATACGACAGGCGACACAGACGCAGGTACGGCGTACAATACGACAGATAATGCAGATGCGCCGGATTACGCCGCAAGCATGACGGACAATGCGGCAGACAGCACAAATAGTACAGACAAGGCGGAAGCCGCGGACGATGCGCCGGACTCCCTTAAACGTTGAGCGAAAATATATTTGAGAATATAATGCGCCCATGAAACTTTTTGTGGCCAAGAAAAATCGACAACAGCGGCGGCAGCTCGATCCGATCCGGATCACCGCGGTGGGTTTTGCCATTTTAATCCTGCTAGGGGCCCTACTGCTCATGTTGCCCGCCGCCAATAAGGACGGGTATACCATTCCGTTCGTCAACGCTCTGTTCACGGCGACCTCGGCAACCTGCGTGACCGGGCTCGTCGTCTATGATACCTACGCACAATTCACGCTTTTCGGACAAGCGGTCATTTTGACCTTGATTCAGATCGGCGGACTCGGTTTTATGACCGTCGGAACCCTTCTGATGCTGGTGACGCACCGGCACATCGGGCTGGCGGGTCGCAACTTGCTCACGGAATCGGTCAGCGCCTTCCAGATCGGCGGTATCGTGCGACTGGTCCGCCGCATTATTATCGGCACCGCCATTATCGAAACAATCGGCGCCGCTATGCTGGCAATTCGCTTCTGCCCGCTCCTGGGCGTCAAAACCGGCCTTTATTACGCCTTTTTCCACTCGATATCCGCCTTTTGCAATGCCGGCTTTGACATTATGGGGCGCTTTGCCTCCTACACATCTCTAATACCTTTCCAGGGTGACGTAATCGTCAATCTGACCATCGCGACGCTCATCGTCATCGGCGGAATCGGTTTTGTTGTCTGGGACGATCTGCGCGAGCATAAGCTACGTTGGCGGAAATACCGGCTTCACACCAAGATCGTCATAACCGCCACTATTTCACTCATCGTCGGCGGGGCAATCGCTTTCTTTCTGCTTGAACGGACGCGCACTCTCTCCGGTTTGCCGGTGGGGCAGCAAATCCTCGCCTCAATTTTCCAGTCGGTCTCGCCGCGCACGGCGGGATTCAACACCGTCGAGATGGGCGAGCTCAGCGAAGGCGGCTCGGCGCTCACTATGTTGTTAATGTTCATCGGCGCATCCCCCGGCTCGACCGGCGGCGGTTTAAAAACCACTACGCTTGCAACCATTATCATGACAACCGTCGCCTACATTCGCGGCACTTCCGACGTCAATATCTTCCGCCGCCGTCTGCCTACCGACACCGTACGTCGCGCCTTCAGCTTTACGACCATTTACCTCGCTCTGATCCTTTTCGGCGTTTTTGCCCTGACCGCGGCGCAGCCCCTGCCGCTCAAGGACGTCGCTTTTGAAGTTTTCTCCGCCCTCGGCACGGTCGGCCTGACCACCGGTATCACCCGCGCACTTGGCTCCTTCTCACGCATTATTATCACGTTGCTCATGTACATCGGACGGGTCGGCAGCCTCACTCTGATCTTTGCGGTTCTGCGTACCGATGACGCCGGTCTGCGCAACCCCGAGGAGAAGATCATCATCGGCTGATCTCGGCAAAGCCGGAAGTTCGACATCGCAACAGAGCCGGCGGTTCGACGCAACGCCCCTTTTTCAACTAAGTAGGAAAGGAAAGAAAACTCTGATGAAAGAAATGATTGTCAAGAAACTGAAGGAAATTGAACGGGAGCATAACGTCAGAATTCTCCTGGCGGTAGAATCCGGGAGTCGCGCCTGGGGCTTTGCCTCTCCGGATAGCGACTACGATGTCAGGTTCATCTATGTCAGACCGACAGAAGATTATCTTCGTTTGGACAAGGTGCGCGATGTCATCGAGCTGCCCCTTAGCGATGAGCTCGATATCAACGGCTGGGATCTCCAGAAAACATTGCGCCTGCTACACAGATCCAACCCGACGCTGTTCGAGTGGTTTTCGTCTCCGATAGTGTATATGGAGACTCCGTTTGCCGCGGATTTCCGCGAAATAATGATGGATTACTTTTCCACCAAGAAAAGCCTATACCACTATATCAGCATGGCAGGGGGCAACTACCGCGATTACCTCAAGGGAGAGACGGTAAAAGCTAAGAAATATTTCTATGTGTTGCGTCCGCTCCTGGCGTGTCGCTGGGTCCTAAATAAAGGTACCCCGCCGCCGATGCTGTTCACCGAATTGGCGGAGGTGGAACTTCCGGCTTCACTTCGTGAAGAAGTCGCAACTTTGCTCGACTTAAAGATAAATTCCCCGGAAATCCAAGAAATACCCCGGATCGAAAGCTTGAATGAATTCTTAGACGCGGGCATTGCAGAGATCGACGCCCGATTAAGTGTCATGAAAGAAGCAAAGGATAGCGATTGGGAAAGGCTGAACGCGTTGTTCCTTGCGGCTCTGTCCATGTAAGTAAAGTTCTTCGCGTGGAGGTGGTCTTGCTGTGTTTTTCAGGCGTCGACGGTTCGACGCAACAGCGCCTGGCGACGGGGTTTTCGGCAACTTTGCAGCTTACGTCCCTCCGGCGACCATTTCCGGGTCGGCGCAGGCGCAATAGTTGCAAACTTGCCGAAAGAGGGGCGAGGTGTGATTGTCTAACAATGGTTCCCCAGTATTTTCGCCGCTGTTTTTGGCATTTTTGCAGCTTTTCAGGAGAGGGAATTTATTGGTGGGACACAACCTGCAAAGTTGCCGAAAGAGAATTCTTGCGGAGATTACTTGCGGCTAAGCAACCAGAAATGATTTTGCCCGTCGTCGGTCTTCTCGACATTGCAGGAAAGATTAATTTTCTTCCCGGAGTTTTCGGCGAGCAAAATGCCCAGAATCGTATTCATAAAAGGAACGCTGTATAACTGTTTCAGCTTCGTCAGGCGAAAATAGAGCGCGTACTCTCCGCCATCGGTCAGGTCGGAGCATTGGGCAAGAAAGTCCCGAACATTTGCCCAGCCGTGCTTTTCGTAGACGATTTCATAGTCTGGTCTGTTCAACAGGTCGAGATATTCCTCCTCTTCTTCGACTTCAGCGTCATTGCCGATATGAAAGTCTTCATAATTGAATTTTTCGACATCGTCGGAGTCAATGCCGTCAAAACTCTGACTGACATTATTAACTATTCCGGCGTACCGCACGGCGTCGATCCCGAATTCCACCGTCGGGTCGTACTGCCGCATGATCTGAACTACTTGCTCTCTGACTTCGTTAATCTTTTTCTGGATTTGATTCATTTCGGTCCGGTATGAGCTCTGGATTTCTTTGATTTTCCGCAATTTATTCTCCGCCTCCGTGATCTTTTCCCCAAAGGCGCGATATACCGCGCGATCATCCAGCTTAAGTAAGCCCTTGATTTCCTCTATGGTAAAGCCCGCCATCTGTAAGTTCTTGATCTTTACAAAGACGAGCGCCTGTTCTTCCTCATAAAAGCGGTATCCCGACCAGCGATCCACTTTAACCGGTTTCAGCAGGTCCACCTGATCATAATAGCGCAGAGTCTGAGGATTGCAGCCGCAAAGCAGGGCAAACTCCTTAATTGTCATACCGTAAACCTCCTTTCGCAACCTTTATATCATTGCAGTGCACTGTAAGGTCAACGCCATAAATTCCTTCATTTCGCGCAAATCCGATTTTCTCGAATCACGAAAATTTTAGCAGGGAAACGCGCCCGGCGGCAATAAAGGCGATCGTTACCTGACACCTGCCGATATACCCGAAAGGCCGCCCGGGATCAGGTCCCGAGCGGCCTTCAACAGAGGAGTTTTTTGTTCGCTTGCCGGCAAAGGTCGCTCTAATGGCGCTTGGCGCGGCAAATTTACAGGTTGTTCATGCGCAACTTCTGCGCCGGTCGCGCACGACTCTTTCGCAAGTTACTCACTCGCAACTCTTTCGGTTGGTCAGGTGTGACTCATGACGCGTAGGTCGCGCCCTACACGCGCATAGTTCATTAGCCGAAGCATTTCAGCGTAGGTCGCTGCGCCATGGCATCCCACTGCCAGACGGCGGCGAAGTCCCAGCCGAGCCCGCCGGCATCCGTCGCATTGGCAAAGGTCGCCTGGTCATTAGCCTCGGCGGCGGTTTTGTCGATACCCATCCAGCCCGGGGTGCGGGCTTCGGCAGGAGCGGAAGTATTAACCGGCATATCAGCCAGGGCGAAGTTGTTCTCCAACGTCGACACTTCCTCCAGCAGTGTCCGAGCAGCAATGCGGTGGGCAAATTTGGTGGCTGTTATGGAAGTGTTCAGGGCGAAGCAGTTCCGCACCGTGCTGTCCTCATACGTGTAGCCCGTGATACCGGCGGCGGTTTCATTGTTGACTACGGTGACGGCACCGGTCGCGTAGCAGTTCTCGATAAGGCTGTTGCTACCGTCAACTGAGATACCGACCAGACCACCGGCGTACAGACGACCTTGCACGGTGACATCAGCCGTGGAATAGCAGTTTCTGAGGGTGCCGCCGAGGTTGCCGACGATACCGCCCAGAGCACAAGAACCGGTGAGGCTACCCGTGGTATAGCATTCCTCAATAAGACCATTGCTTCGGTCACAGAGTATGCCCGTTCCGTCTTCAAAATGTCTTACATTTCTGCCTTTAACTACGGCATTCGTCAGGCCCAAGCGGCGGATGGTTCCGTTGTTTTTCTTAAACAAACCGCCGCCGTTATCGCAAGTGTAATTCATGATCCGGTAACCGGCGCCGTCAAAGATGCCGGCGAAGGCCACTGAGCGGCAGAGCTGCTCCTGCTTTTCCCCGCTCAGGTCGATATCCCTTGTCAGAACGTAGTTCTCCGTCGGGAACTCGGAAATAACGGCCAGGTCCGTAGCCGAGGCGACTTTGTAATAGCCGTTCGCGTCCTGCGGCAGAGCGGGTTTTGCGCCGGTGTCCTCTAAGCAATTGCGCAACACCGGTCTCCGGACAACGTCGTCCCACTGCCAGATGTCGGCAAAGTCCCAGCCGAGACCGCCCGCGTCCGTCACGTTGGCGAAAGTCGCCTGATCCTCGGCCGCCGCGGCGGTTTTATCGATGCCCATCCAGCTCGCAGCACGGAAGTCGGCGAGAACGGGTTCGTTGACCGGCATGTCGGCCAGCGCGAAGTTGTTTTGCAACTTCGCAACTTCTTGATTTAGGGTGCGGGCCGCGATGCGGTGCGCGTATTTTTCAGCGTTGAATTGGCTGGCGACGATAGATCTGTTCAGAGCGAAGCAGTTCCGCACCGTGCTGTCCGCATATGTGTAGCCCGTGATACCGCCGGCGCAGGTACTCCCCATCACGAGGACGTCACCGGTGGCATAGCAGTTCTCAATTACGCTGTTGCTGTATCGGTCGGAGATAGCTACCAGACCGCCGGCATAACTGCTGCCGTCCACGTTAACATCCGCCGTGGAATAGCAGTTTCTGAGGATTCCGCTGAGATTGCCGACAACGCCGCCTGTCGCGATGGAGCCGGTGATTCTGCCCTCGGTGTAACATCCCTCAATCAGGCCGCTACTTCGATCGCAGAGAATGCCCGTTCCGTCGTTGTAACTACTCGCGGCTCTCGCCTTCACCAGGGCTTTCGTCATACCGAGGCGGCGGATGGTTCCTTCATTGTTCCTAAACAGACCGCCGCCGCCGTCGGAGGTATAGTTCATGATCCGGTAACCGGCGCCGTCAAAGACGCCGGAGAAGGCTGTCACCCGGCAAAGCTGTCCCAGCGTTTGTCCGTTCAGGTCGATGTCGTCTGTCAAAATGTAGTTCTCCGCCGGGAACTCGGAAATGACGACCAAGTCCGCGGCCGAGGCTACTTCGTAATAACCTTCGCCGTTTTGCGGCAGGCTGGGTGTCATACCGGTATCCTCTAAGCAGTTGCGCAACACCGGCCGCTCCGCTGTGGCGTCCCACTGCCAGACGGCGGCAAAGTCCCATCCGAGACCGCCCGCGTCCGTCGCGTTGGCGAACGTGTTTTGATTCTTGGCCTCCGCGGCGGTCTTGTCGATACCCATCCAGCCCGGAGTGCGATCTTCGTAGGGAGCGGGGGTGTTGACCGGCATATTGTCCAGCGCGAAGTTGTTTTCCAGCGTAGCCACGTCTTGGTTTAGGGTACGCGCCGCGACGCGGTGGGCATACTTGCTGGCCGTGATAGATTTATTCAGAGCGAAGCAGTTCCGTACCGTGCTGTCTTTGTATGTGTAGCCCGTGATACCGGCAGCGCTTTCATCGCTTCCCGTGCTGACGGCGCCGGTGGCATAACTGTTCTCGATTACGCTGTGACTGCCGCTAACGGAGATACCGACCAGACCGCCGGCATAGCGGCGACCGCTCACGGTGACATCCGCCGTGGAGTAGCAGTTTCTGAGCGTACCGCTGTGGTTGCCGACAATTCCGCCCAGGGAAATGGACCCCGTAATGCTGCCGGAAGTGTAGCACTCTTCAATAGTGCCGTTGCTCTTGTCACAGAGAATTCCCGTGCCGTCGTTAAAATCGGTCAAGCCCATTCTGCCCCGCACCGCGGCATTCGTCATGCCCAGGCGACGGATGGTGCCGCTATTGTTCTTAAACAGGCCGCCGCTACTGTCGGAGCTATAGTTCTTTATCCGGTAACCGGCACCGTCAAAGATACCGACGAAGGCCGTATCTCTGCATAGCTGCTCCACCGTTGCTCCGTGCAGGTTAATGTCACCGGTCAGAACGTAGTTTTCCTCTGGGAATTCGGAAATAACGGCCAGATCCGCGGCGGAAGCGATTTTGTAGTAACCGTTTGCGTCTTTTTCCAGATCAGGTTTCTCCTCCGGAGCCGGGGCGATTTCTTCCGGTATCGCCCGCAGGACGGGACGTTGGCCGTTTTCCGACCATTGCCAGACGTTATCGAAGTCCCAACCGAGACCGCCGGCGTCTGTCGCACTTGCGAAAGTGCTCTGATTCCGGGCTTCTCCGGGAGTTTTGTCAATACCCATCCAGCCGGGAGTACGATCCTCTGTGGGAGCGGGTATGCTGACCGGCATATTGTTCAAAGCAAAGTTGTTCTCTAGCGCAGCCACTTCACTGCCCAGAGTGCGAGCCGCGATGCGGTGAGCGAAGTTAATGGCGGCGACGGATTTATTCAGGGCGAAGTTGTTCCTCACCGTGCTGTCGGAGTACGTATAGCCCGTGATACCGCCGGCGCTTTCATTGTTGACTACGGCGATGGCGCCGGTGGAGTAACAATTTTCGATTACGCTGTTGCTGTACCTAACCGGTATGCCGACCACGCCGCCGGCGTACTTGTCACCGGTCGCGGGACCGCTCACCGTGACATCGGCCGTGGAATAGCAATTCCTGAGGGTACCGCTGAGGTTACCGACGATGCCGCCCAGGGCGCAATTGCCGGTGATGCTGCCGGTGGTATAACATTGTTCAATCAGACCGCTGCTACGGTTACAGAGTATTCCCGTTCCGTCTTCATAGCCGGACACGACTCTGGCATTTACTACGGCATCCGTCAGAGCCAGGTTCCGGATGGTTCCCGCATTCATCCAAACGAGACCGCCTTGGTTGGAGGTGTAGCCGCTGATCTTATGACCCGCGCCGTCGAGGACTCCCAGGAACTGCCGTTCGACGCAAAGTGGCGCGAAGGGCTCCGTGAGGGTAATGTCTGCCGTCAGAATGTACTTTTCCTCGGGGAACTGAGAGATCTGCGTCAGGTCGGCCGCGGTGGCGATTTTATAGTAGCCGTTCGCGTCTTTCTCCAGAGCGGGCTTCGGGCCGGCATCCGGATCGATTTCTTCCGGTCGCATCCGCAGAACGGGGCGTTTGCCGCTCTCCGACCACTGCCAGACGTTGTCGAAGTCCCAACCGAGGTTATCGCGGTAGAGAGCCGGATCTTTAGTCTCAGCCAGGGAGGCCGTTATGCCCTTTTCGGTGTTGCCGGCCGCCGTGCCCTGCTGTTCGGCGACGACCATGACCGCTATACTGCCGTAGTTATTCTCCAGCGTGGCGGTATTACCGGCGAGGATGCGTCCGATCACGCGGTTGGAATAGATGATTCCGTCGACTTTCTCGTTGAGGGCGATACAGTTGCGCACCGTGGTGTTGTTATAGCCGTAGCCGACCACGCCGCCGGCATTTCTGGTATCTGTCCTAATAGAGCCGGTGGCATAGCAGTTCTCGGTAAGGCTGCCTCCCATACCCAGGCCGACAACGCCGCCCGCTTCGGTGGCTCGAGAGCGCACGTCGGCCGTCGAGTAGCAGTTGCGGACAATTCCGTAGGAATCGCCGACCATGCCGCCGACCCGCGAGGGCGCGCTGATCGAACCGCTGACGTAGCAGTTTTCGATGGTGCCGCGGTTCAGGTCGCAGATGAGACCGGCCGTTTTGGTATTGGATACTATCGTGCCGTCCATATGCAGATTGCGAATCACGCCGTCGTTGGTGGCAAACAGGCCGGTGCCCTTGCCGGGATCCGCCTTATAGCCGGTTATGCTGTGTCCGCCGCCGTCAAATACGCCGAAGAAGTCGACTCCGCCGTAGCCCTGCTGCGCTCGGACGGCGCCGTCCAGGTTCAAATCGTTCATCAGGAGGAAGTGAGCCGCGGGCTCATAAGCGAGACTGTCGAAGTCCTCCCAGGTGTAAAGTTCATAAGGCTGTTCTTCCGTGCCGAAGCCCTTCATTCCCTTGCGCAGAATCTTAGCCGGCAGAAGCGGTCGGGCCGTGCCGAGGCTCTCCCAGACCATCACCTTCAGAAGATTGGAAGAATCGAAGTCCATGGGCGTGGCAAAGGGAATGTACTGTTCTCTGCCGTGACGCAACAGGCTAACGTTCGTGACACGAATATCCAGCAGTTCGCCTTCGTCTTCGGTGTATTTCGCGGCCAGCACGGTGACGTTTTCCGGCATGTCCTCGGTGGCCAACAGACCGATACCCTTCCACTGCTTGTCCTCAATGTCGGCGGAACTTATTTCAAGCAAGCCCCGAGGATGACCGAGGGTGAATTGATCGATGACTTCTCCGCGCACGTTATAAGCGGTCAGTGTCAGGCTGTCCGCGTCGGCGCTGAGCACCATACCGGTCTGCACATCTTCGTCATAAACCACATGATCCCACCAGAATTCCACGTTGTTGTAGAATTTCGGACCGGCGGAACCGGCGGTGACGAAGGTCGTACCCTGGCTTATATCCTCGGGAGCGTTGGTCGCTTCGCCGTTGCGGATAGTGGTTCGTTTATAAACGTGGTCGTGCCCGCCGAGATAGAGGTTCACTCCCAGTTGCTGACAGGCTTGCGCTACTTTTTCTCTCGCTTCGGCCATGCCGGCATCCGTGCTGTGGCTGGACCCGAAGTAGGGGAAGTGACCCGTGACGATCCGCCAGGGCTTTTCGGTAACGCGCATGTCTTCTGTCAGCCACCGCAACTGTTCGTCCAGCCCCGTGGTGGAATTCAGCACGGCGATATGCATTTCGCCGATGTCATAGGAGTAGTTGCTGTCCCCGACGACACTGCCGTTTTTCGGCAGGTTAAACATTTTCCCGAAGGTGGTTTTGCCGGAGAACGGCGAGTCGGTATAGCTGTGTCCGGCGTTGTAGTCATGGTAGGTCTCATGGTTGCCGATGACGGGCGAATTCAATAGTCCGATATCGGCGATTACATAGTCGCCGAGCGTTTTCCAGTATGAGTACTGTCCGGCATCGTCGACAAAGTCTCCGACCTGCAACATGACGGAGCCGTCCGGTTCTTTTTCTTTCAGAACATTGAGCATGTTGGTGAACAGATCGTATTTGCTCTTTTCCGTTCCGGGTACCTGGAGGTCGCCCATAACGTAGAGAGAGGTTTTCCCTTCCGGAAGAACAGTTTTGAAGCTGTATTCCTTGCTCGTCCATTCGCCGGTCTCGGAAACGCCCAGACGATATTTGTAGTCCGTACCCGGAGTGAGGCCGGTCAGGTCAAAGCTGTGGCTGCGCATCGGCTTTTCGGTGATGGGCTTGGCATAGTTCGGGGCGGCCACTTGGCTGGCGATTTCCATCTGTATGGGAGTCTGCTCGGACGCGATGGTCTGCGCGTTGGCCCAGTCCGCGTCGGCGGCGGGGACTATCTGCAGGTAGGCCGTCATCAAAGCCGTATTCGTCACTACATTGACGCCGGCCTGATCCGCCGTCGCGCCGACGGTGGCTACGGGGGCAAACTGTCCGAAGATATTGTCCGGCTCCATATTGGCGCTGTTTACCGTGGTGCGGAAGAGCTCCACCCGGGTGCTGCCCTTGCTGTCCTTGGCGCGGTAGCGAATAAAGTAGTCGTCATAAGAATCGGGCGTGAAAGTGCCGTCAACAATTTCCACAGTGCCGGCGTAATTGCTTACGTCTACGGTGACTTCACGTACGCCGTCGGTATCGTCCAGCGCGGTGACCGTGGGCAGAGTAAAGGGCTGATTCAGTTCGATTGTTTCCGGGATGGTGCCGTTTACGGTGATTTCCGGGGCGATGTTGGTGCCGCGGGTGGTTTCACCGATCCACATCGGCGCGGAGATAATCTGATTACCGTCGGCCTGCTTAACTACGAGGAAGAAATAGTCGCCGTCGGCACAGGGGAAGGTCTCATTGATTTCCAGCAGATTTGAACCGACATTAGTCCATTGTTTGACTACCTGTCGATTGTTGGTATAAAGAGTTACTTCGTTGATAAGATCGTTCGCATCCGGGTCATACAGCTTGGCATACATATTGAACTGCGTCGCGTTGGCGGGCAGAATCGATCCCATAAAGGCGTCGTTGGCCGAAAAAGTCAGTTGAAAATTCTTGTCGAAAGACGAGTAGACGGTGCGCTCCCGGAAGGCCTTGTACAGACTTTCGCGCGTCTTGTCATCGGCCCAGACACCGGTACGGGCGGCACTGCTTCCCCAGTTCGCGCTGTGCTCGTCGGCATTCCAGGTCGGGGCAACGTGCCAGCCCGCGTCGAGGCAGTTCTGGAATGCGCCCAGGTAGCCGGTACTGTTGTACTCAAACAGATGCATCTGAGCGTCCGCTTCCTTAGTGTAATGGCTGAAGGTCCAGAAATCACCCTTGCCGGTCGGATTCGGGTGGTTGAATTGAGCAATGGCGTTGGGATCCTGAGCGAGTCGGGCATAGAATGTGGGCAGGTCGTACTTGACGTCGCCGCTACCCACCCAAGTATAACGGGTTTTGGCAAAGGCGGTTATTTTCCAGGCGGTATTGTATAGATTGATATGTCCGGAATTATCGTACCAGGTGATTTCTTCGCCGGTGATGGCGACGAATTTACCGTCTTCGTTGTACTGATCCGCCGTCGCGTGTTTCACGCGCCAGTCTTCGGACAGGGCATCATTGACGTCCGTTATGTAATCGTCGCCGTTGCGCATATCCAGCAATACGTCATGATCGGTTACGGCGTAGAAATCCAATGTTGTGTTGTTGCGGACCATCTCATAGGCGTCCTTCGGCAGTTTTACGCCGTCGCTGAGAGAAGTGTGGCTGTGGAACTGGCCGGTATATAGTGTCCGACCCATGTAGGTCTCATTCGTGCCGTTGTTGGGCAGATGCTCCGGATGCGCCGAGACGGGGAGAGGCAACGAGACGGCCAATAAGACAATCGCTAAAAATGCGACCATTGTTCGTTTTATCGTTTTACGCATGGTGTTTTCCCTCCTGCTTTTTCAGAATGACCACGGCTACCAAAATCGACAGAACAACGACAAGCACTCCTATGATGAAGGGTATCGCGGGCGTTTCTCCTGTCTGAACAAGATCTGCCGCATCCGTATCTGCCGAGGGGTTTGTAGGTTGTGTGGTGATTACTTGCTCGGTTACCTGCGGCTCTGCGGGAGCGTTGGTTTCACCGGGGATAGATTCCTGCGGTTCCGTGCTTATCGGGTCGCCTGCGTCGGACTCGGTGGTGTCGGGATCGGCAGCGCCGGATTCGGTCGCACCGGGGTCAGTCGTGTCGGGCTCGGTGGTGACGGGCTCGGTTGTGCCAGGTTCGGTGGCACCGGGCTCGGTATCGCCGGGGACAGTCGTAACGGACCCTGTAGTGTCAGGTTCGGTGGCGCCGGATTCGGTCGTGCCGGGGTCGGTAGAAACGGGATCGGTGGAGACGGGATCGGTGGCGGGAGGGGTTGGCTCGGCTGAACCCTCGACGGTTGGCCCTGCAGGAAGCTCGCTTCCGTCCAGCATCCGCTGGTACAAAAGATCGTTATCACCGCCTATACGCAACACGTATTCCTGTAGATCAGCTTCCGGCAGTATCGCGGAAAAGGAGAATGCCCCTCCTTGATCCAGTTCATATTCATTGGTATAGATAATGTCCGCCGGATCGGGATTATCCAAATTCCCGTCTTTGTTTAGAATCAGGACCCCTACCCTATTCACTTCGTCCGGCTGCACAATCCCAGAGACGGATACAATGTTTCCGTCTAGTTGTGTGCTCACTTGAACCGGAGGATTAGCCGCGACAAGGGATACTATTCCCAGCCACATGACACAACATGTGACCAGGGTAAAAAGTAACACCTTGGGCAACACTTTTTGTTGACTATTTCGCATAAGATTCATCCTTTCTTTGTAATCACATTTGAGTCTAGGCTCCCTATGTCAAGCTTTTTCTTTCTTGTCGTAAAGCTCGGGTAAAACTCAAGATAACGGGAAAAGCCTCTCGAAATGCTCTCGGTAACTTTGCGGTTTTCGCGACACCGGCGGCGAGGTTTTCGACAACTTTGCAACTTTCGTCCCGCCGGAGAAGGCGGCAATACCGACTTCGTTGAAATAGTCGTTCGATTGACAAACGATAAATGAGATAACAAAGACTAATAATGATTTTTCGGGGTTTTCGCCACTGCTTCCGGCAAACGAACAGCTTTGACAGGCTCGGGAAGTTGGCGGCACCGACACCCGTCGCGATAGTTGCAAAGTTGCCGAAAGCAGGGCAAAAAGGAGAGCCGGAGGATTTGGCAGTAGCGACAGCAGTTGCCGCAGTTACAAAGTTGGCACCTTTCGTTTTTTAGACGAATTTTCTTTTAATATTATCTTCGGTCGCTCTAATTGCTTTTAGAAACTCTTCATCGTCTTTCCCGCTGGGATCATCCAGACCCCAATCTTCCCTATATTCACAGGAATTTATCTGGCATCGCACATTGCAACCAGCTTTTTCTCATCCATGTTGATTGTTGCCTCTATTCCAAGCGTTCAAATATTCGATGGCAAAGGTATGTCAAATAGGGCGACGGCATTTTCTTCTGCCCGAAGTCCCAGTCCTTCAATTTCAGATATACCGATTCGGGCGTGAAGAGACTGTCCTCGTCTTGCTTGGCCTTTATATGTTGAATCATTTCCAGAAAACGCGGGTCTTCCCGCACAAATTTATATTTGCCGAGAACCCCGGCGACACTGACAATATCATACCAGTACGACGGCGCTTTCAGCTTGCGGAAGTCGGTCCCCATGAAGAACATATATGGATGCTGACTGAGGCTGTTTTCCCATAAGCTAAGCAGTGCTTTGACGGCAGAGACCGCAGTCTGTGTGTTCTTATACTCCGGTATATGTGACAGTAAATCCGCCATTATCAGGGTCGCATACGGGCAACAGTCATCCTTTCTTCCCGGACCGTGAAACTTCCCCAGTTCGGGAGACACGGCGCAGGGGAAGCCGTTGTCGCGGCATAGTGATACCAGATATTCGACACCGGGCTGGATGTGTTCGCGGTAATCCGCACCCAGTTTCAGAAGAGCGAGCAAAAGCAGGGGCGCGTCGCACAGACACCAGCTGAATACATCTTCGCCGGTACCGCCGAAGTGCTTCGGTACATTGGTCATGGATTGGTAAATACCGTTCTCGTCCCGGTGCTTGAGAATTTCGTCGACTGCCGCTTGAATTTCCGGAATTTCCGTGCCGAATCCGAGGTCGATCAGAAACAGCAGTTTGTGTATCGGCAAATCGGGATTTTTATGATTTGTTACCAGCATTCCGTGGAAGTCGGTAATATCCGCCAGGTATCTTTTTATCCGGCTATCGGCCAACGCCGCCTTTCTGCTGTCAACGAGATTTTCCTTATCCTCATGACACAAGTGAAGCCGAATTGCGTATTTCAGCCAGTCGTCGCTGATTTCCAATAGTTTTTGGTAGTTCATATTCTTACGCCAAAACCGCTTCAACGACAACTCTGACGCCGGCTTCCAGGCCTCTACAGATATCTTGTAGAGGCAAGGCCGGAGTATCTTTTCCCGTGACCTGTTCTTCGCAATACGGCACGTGGATGAAGCCGGTAAGGAACGGCAACTCCGCCGTGTTTGCTTCGTGCAGCAGGCGATACATGACGTGGTTGCATACATATGTCCCGGCCGAGTTCGAAATCTGAACGGGCACTCCGACTGCTTCGATAGCCGCGATTATCTTTCGGACAGGCAACGTTGAAAAGTAGGCCTCCCGTGCGCCTTCTACGATCGGCCGATCAACGGGTTGCCAGCCGTTATTGTCCGGAATCCTCGCGTCATCCACATTAATCGCGACGCGCTCAGGGGTGATGTGCTTGCGGCCTCCCGCCTCCCCGACCAATATTACGGCATGCGGCTTTTCTCTTCTTACGAATTCCAGGACGATATCCCCGCTTACCCCGAACAGTGTCGGAATCTCCAGCTTGCGTATTGCGACACCGTCAATCTCGTCCGGCAGCCGTTTTACGGCCTCCCATGACGCGTTGATCATCTTTCCGCCAAAGGGCGTAAATCCCGTCACCAAAATCTTTGCTGCGTTTTCTACCATGACATTATTATGACATTTTCTCATTTAATTACTTCAACTCTGCCGAAGGTGTCGGAAAACTGCCCCTACACCAGCCCGAAGTACTTTTCGAAGAAGCTGAGCAGTTTCTCGATAATTTCCGCTTTCCTTTGCGCTCTGTTCCCGCCGCCAAATCTCGACATCGGCGGCATCAGCCTGTCTATGGCCGTGCCCGTGGTGCGCATTTCTCCGTCTCTAAAAGCATTGTCGATGAATC
>JAAZIX010000111.1 GCA_012800655.1 Clostridiaceae bacterium
CACGCCAGTGTTTTTATTGCGGCCGTGTTCTCGGCCCGAAGGAAAAATGTGATTGTCGTAGTCGGATGGAAAGCCGGACGAATGCCGGAGCAACGGCTCAAAGCGGAGGAGCTGAGGCCACGGCTCAGGACAAAACCGCCGAATCAGCGACTAGGCAGTCGACAGCTCGACCGAAGAAAGAGCAGAAAACGCCGCGTCGGGAGAGGGAAAAAACAACCCGCCCGCAGAGGGATAAAGCCCGCAGTCGGGCGCCCGGTTCCGGAAAATTCAATCCGATGTCTTTGCGCACGGGTTTGCAGCAACTCCTGCAAAAGCTGATCTTTCTCTTCGTTCAGCCGCTTGAAAGCATCACGAGAATGAGCAGTGCCAAGCCGACCTCGTCTCTGATCGCGCTCGGCGTCGCCGCGCTAATCGCAACATTCAGCTTTACTTTGGCCGGCCTCGGTCGCCCCGCCAACCGCATTTTTGTTAACCTGCTCGGCTTCTCCGTGGGTTCGTTCGGAGGCTTCTTCCTTCTGCTGGCCAAGCTGCTTCTGCTTTTGTTCGTCGGCCGTGCCATCCGCACTCTGGCACTCTATCTGTCTTTGCGCCGTCGCCGTCCGATGCATAAGGACGATCTCGCCCGTCTGATCGGGCTCCAATTCCCCGGCCTGGTCTGCCTCACGTTGTCGCTCATCATCGGGCTCGCCGCGGCCGCCGCCTCGATCCATCAGGTGGCCGCCCTGGCTCTGGTCGGTATGGTACTGTCTTTCTGGGCGGACTATAAGTCCCTGCAACAGCATTTCAATCTCGACAGCAACAGCACGATCAAAATGCTTTCTTTCGCGATTCTGTTTCAGCTGCTGGTTCTCGGCGCGTTGCAGATGTTCATCCTGCCGCCGAACATCTTAATTTCCCTGCCCGGAGGAGACGATCTGCCACACGCGTAAAATCGCCGCCATCGTCGCCGCCAGATTCGACGCGCTCTTATGCCGTACGGCCGCGAAGTCGCGCGCCTGGCGGTTGATGCTGAACATAGCCGTAACGCCGGCTTCGTAAAGAGCCCCCAGCCCGACCTCCGCGTCCGCCGCTTCCGTAGCGGAAATTTCCGGCAGATCCCCGGCCACGACGATTACCGGCACGCCCCGCGCCTTGGAACGCCGCGCCACGCCAAGGACGGCCTTGCCGCCCAGAGTCTGGCCGTCGACCCGCCCCTCGCCGGTAAAAACCGCGTCGCAGTCCGTCAACAAATCTTCAAAGCCGACGGTATCGAGCAATACGTCGATGCCGGAGCGCAGTTCCGCGCCGAAGAAGGCGGCCAGTCCGCCGCCCGCGCCGCCGGCCGCGCCGGCACCCGGCATATCGGCGATATCGATTCCCAGCTCGCGCTCAATCACTTCCGCCGCCCGACGCAAATTGCGATCCAGACGCGCGACCATCTCCGGGTCGGCACCTTTCTGGGGCGCGAAGACGTAGGCCGCTCCGGACTCGCCGTACAGAGGGTTGTTGATATCGCAAATCGCCACCACCGCGACACCGTCCAGCAGGCGCCGCGCCGCCGAGGCATCAATCCGGGCGATCCGCTCGAGGTTGCCCCCGGTCGGCAGAAACTCCCGTCCGTCCGCGTCGTAGAACTTTACGCCGCAGGCCGCCGCCGCTCCGACACCCAAATCATTGGTGGCGCTGCCGCCGAGTCCGACCAGAACCCGGCGACAGCCCCTCTCAATCGCGTCGCGAATTTGCATCCCGACGCCGTAGGTCGTGGTCAGTTCGGGATTGCGTTCGGCTTCATCCACCAGCGTAAGTCCTGCCGAAGCCGCCAGTTCCACCACCGCCGCTCCGTCCGGCAAAATCGCATAAATCGAGGTCAAGGGCGCGCCGTACGGATCCTGCCCGGCGAGTTCAATCGCCTCGCCTCCTACCGCGGCCAAAAAGGCCGCTACCGTACCTTCGCCGCCGTCGGCGACGGGAATCACGATCCGTTCGGCGGCAGGGAAAAACCGCCGCACCTGTTCCGCCATAATAGCTCCGGCCGTAGCCGAGCTCAGCGTTCCCTTGAACGAATCCGGAATGAGAATTACTTTACGCATAGTCGCCGAACGCCTCCGTTTCGCCTCAGTCGTGTTTTATTTCTTTATTCGGCCGCATCGGCCTTTAAAATCACAATTTCACCGTCTTTGACGTCGACCAGCGCACGGTCGCCTTCGCCAACAACCCCGTCCAACATAGCTTCGGAGAAGCGATCCTCCACCTCGGACTGGATCGTCCGACGCAACGGACGCGCGCCGTAGGCCGGATCGTAGCCGTGCTTGGCCAGGAGATCCTTGGCGGCCTCCGTCACTTCGAGCTGCATGCCCAGACGCTCGACCCGGGCGGCGAAGTCGTTCAACATCAGAGTTACGATCGAACGCAAGGACTCCTCCGTGAGCATGTTGAAGAAGATCATCTCGTCGATGCGGTTGACGAACTCGGGATTAAAGGTCTTCTTTACTTCTGCGATGACCAGTTCCTTGGCTTCATCATAAGTGCGTCCGCCGTAAATTTCAACACTCTTCGGGTCAGTCGTCTCTTCAGCATCCGGTGTCGTACCGGGCACCGTAAAGCCGATCTTCCGACCCTGTCCGCCGGTCAGCATCCGCGCTCCGATATTAGAGGTCATGATGATGATCGTATTGCGGAAATTCACCGTCCGCCCCTGTCCGTCGGTCATGCGCCCGTCGTCGAGAATTTGCAGCAGGGCGTTGAACACGTCCGGATGCGCCTTCTCGATCTCGTCGAAGAGGACCACGGAGTACGGACGACGCCGCACTTTTTCGGTCAATTGGCCGCCTTCGTCGTAGCCGACATAGCCCGGCGGCGAGCCGAAGAACTTCGTCACATCGAACTTCTCCATGTATTCCGACATGTCAACCCGGATCAGGGCCTGCTCGTCGCCGAACATCACCTCGGCCAGCGCCTTAGCGAGCTCAGTCTTGCCGACGCCGGTCGTGCCGAGGAACATGAATGTGCCGGTCGGACGCCGCGGGTCTTTGAGTCCCATGCGACCGCGACGAATCGCCTTGGCAACCGCACGCACGGCTTCATCCTGGCCGACGACCCGACGACGCAGTTCATCCTCGAGACCTTTCAACTTCTCCGTGTCGTCTTCGGTCAGCTTATTCACCGGAATTCCGGTCCAGCTGGCCACTATTTCGGCGATATCCTCCGCGCCCAAAACGCCGTGCTCCTCCTGTAGCGAGTCCTGCCACTCTTTTTCGAGTGCGGCGATTTTGGATTCGATCTCGGTCTCGCGCTGGCGAAGCTGGGCCGCCCGTTCAAAGTCCTCACGCTCGGCGGCCGCCTGTTTCTCCTCGACGACCGACTGCAACTCCTCCTGTAGTTCCTGCAAATCCGCCGGCTTTTTCCGTCCCTTGAGACGCAGGCGCGACGCGCCTTCGTCGATCAGGTCGATCGCCTTGTCCGGCAGGAAGCGGTCGGTAATGTACCGCGTTGACAAATGCACCGCCGCCTCGATCGCTTCATCGGAAATGCTCAGCTTATGGTGTTCCTCATAGCGCGAACGCAGGCCCTGGAGAATCAGGATCGCCTCGTCTTCGCTCGGCTCGTCGACCATCACCGGCTGGAAGCGCCGCTCCAGCGCCGCGTCCTTCTCGATATTCTTCCGATATTCATCGAGCGTCGTCGCGCCGATGATCTGCAGTTCGCCGCGCGCCAGGAGCGGTTTGAGCATGTTCGCCGCGTCCATCGCGCCCTCGGCCGCGCCGGCACCGACGATCGTATGCAGCTCGTCGATGAACAGCATCACGTCCTGGGCCGCCTGGGCTTCGTTAAGAACATTCTTCAGCCTCTCCTCGAACTCACCGCGATACTTCGATCCGGCCAAAAGCCCGGAAAGATCAAGCATCATCAGGCGTTTGTTTTCGAGTAGCTCCGGCACATCTCCTTCGACGATCTTCTCGGCCAAGCCCTCCGCGATCGCGGTCTTTCCCACGCCGGGCTCACCGATCAGGACCGGGTTGTTCTTCGTCCGGCGGCAGAGAATCTGCATCACGCGCTCGATTTCGTCGGCACGCCCGATGATCGGGTCGACTTTGCCGTCCCGCACCTGCTGAGTCAGGTCGTGGCAGTACTCCTCCAGCGCCGATTTGCCGCTGGCCCCCCCCGACGGCGCGCCGCCCGGCTGTCCGCCGCCCGGCAGACCGAAGCCTCCCGACGGGCCGAAAGGATTCTCGCCGGCACCCGCTCCGGAACCGGCCGCAGACGCGGCACCGTCCGCTTTTATGCCCAGTGCAGAAAACAGCTTCTCCCGCAAGGCGTTGACGTCCAGCTTCGCATTGACAAAGATACGGGCCGCGACGTTCTGCCCCTCCATCAACATGCCGAGAATCAAATGCTCGGGCTCCAATACCTGGCTACCCTGGCGTACCACCACTTGCGCCGCCAGCTGTATAATCCGTTGCGTGCGCTGCGTGCACAGCGAGAGCAACTGTTGCGCGCTCACCTCGGGCTGTTCCACCGTCAGATCCGGCTCGCGTCCGTTAATATTCGTCAACGTCTCCATCACCGTCTGCGCGTTCAGACCCCCCTCCGTCAGGAGTTTCCCGCTCCCCTCGGCATCGTCGCGCAACATCGCCGCCAGCAGTTCCTCGCTGCCGATATACGAAAGCCCGTAGGCCCGGCTCAGATGCAACGCCCCTCTCATTACTTTATCTGCTCTATCTGAAAATCTAACCATCATAATTGTTTTCCTCCTTCAATCATTTTTCCGCCGCTCAATCTTTTTCCCGCTCGGCGGCGAACAATTCGCGCACAATCTCGGCGCGCTTATAATCCCGCTGCTGCGGCTCAAGAATTTCCCCCTCGCGGCGCTGAACCGATCCTGGACCAACCTCCGCCCACAGACGGCAGATCAACTCCCAGCTCAGGTTCTCTTTATCCAGCCAGCCCAGGGCATAACCCAGACGTATATCCGACAACAGCCGTACCGCCTCCTGTTCGGAAAGCGAGCGGGCATTTTGCAACAGCGCAAGACTCCTCCAGACACGGTCCTCCAGCGCCAGTCGGGAATGGCGCGCCAGTGTCTCGCGGGCCGCGCGTTCGCGTTCGATCAGCTGATCAACCACCGTCGTCAGTTCCTGCAGAGTCGTCTGCGGGCTCACCCCCAAAGTACACTGATTGCTGATCTGGAACATATGCCCGGCGGCCGCACTGCTCTCGCCGTGGTCGCCGCGCACCGCCAGACCGGCCTTCTGCAGAGCTTCGGCCAGACCTTTCAACTCGCGGGTCATCACCAAGGCCGGCAGATGCAGCTGCACCGAGACGCGCAATCCCGTCCCGACATTGGTCGGACAGGCGGTCAAAAATCCCAATTCTTCCGTAAAAGCGACCGACAACTCCGCCTCCAAGATCTTTGCCAAACTTTCAGCTTCGTCATAAGCGCGCTTCAGATCGTACCCCGGCGCCATCGCCTGGATCCGCACGTGATCCTCCTCGCCGATCATCAGCGAAGCCGACTCGTCGCGACGAATCAGAACCCGCGCCGTTTCGCGATTCTGCAAAAGCTCCGGACTGATCAAGCGTTTCTCCACCAGGGACAAACAACCCGGCTCATCCATATCGATCAGGCGCACATCGACCCAGTCCTTGGGATCAATCCCGGGAGCGGCCAAAAACTTGCCTACAATACGATCGCCCAGTTCTTTCTTCTCCTCCGTCGACAGCCGTGTCGGGAAATCGACTCCCGCCAAATTGCGGGCGATCCGAACCCGCGAAGACGCCGCGACATCAACCTCCGGCCCCGCCGTCAAATACCAGGGGCGCATTACTCTATTCTCATTATCTTTTTTCATCTCTATTTACTGCCCCCTTCCCCGCTCAAAGCTCTTATCCGGTCACGAAGCCGGGCCGCCTGCTCATAGTCTTCGTTCTTCACGGCCAGAGCCTGTGCGGCGCGCAATTCGGCGATCTCATCCGCCACGGTAGCGGCGGCGCTTTGCGAACCGGCCGGTTGACGACCTTCATATTTCGTGCCGCGCTGCACCCGAGCGTACAGACCCTTTAGCTGATCGGCAAAGGCTCCGTAACAATCCGCGCAGCCGAGCCGTCCGCAACTGCGGAACTCGCGCCAGGTCATGCCGCAATGCGGGCAGACTTCGCGCTGATCTGGGGTAAGCGACCCCGGCAGCCACATCTGTCCCCAGTTCGGGTTATAAAGATTGCCGAACATCCCGGCCAGCGATTCCCAACTCGGAGCGGTACCGCCGGCGAAACTCAAGCCCAACTCCCGCGCGCAGTCTGCGCATAAGTTCTCCTCTCTGCTTCTTCCGTTGATTATGCTTTTATATTCAATACTTGCCTCGTTTTTATGGCAACGCGTACATTTCATCAGCTTCACCCCTTTTCTTATTTCTTATTTCTTATTCTTATGCCTTACTTCTCGCATTTCTATTTTCCATTCCCCTTTTGTTTGCCGCTCTTCTCTTTATTTTCCGCATCCCTCTCAGCAACGTCGGACTCGCGCCCGTAGTCCAACAAATAGCGCACCAACATACTCTTGAGAATCGAAGTGCGCACCTCCGAACGCGGGAGTCGCGGCAAAGGCGCCAGAGCCTGGTCGCAAATCGCGGCCTGCATCAGGTTCGCCTCCCGCTCCGTCAAAATTCCGTAATCGACAAAATTACGCAGATAAATATCGGCCATGTGTTGGGTCAGCGGCTGATCCAACGAATTCACCGTATGCATGATGTAGGCGGATTTATCCTCGCCGGGAACAATCCGTTCAATCCTGATCCAACCGCCGCCGCCCCGCCGACTCTGCACCAAATAGCCGAGATCGTGCGTAAAGCGCGTCTCCAGCACATACGTAATCTGTGAGGGGACACAGTTGACCCGATCCGCCAACTCGCCGCGGGTAATCTCCACCCGGCCGTCCTGCTCCTCAATCATATCCTTGATCAATGCCTCAATAACATCACTCAACCGTGCCATTTTCCTACCATCCTTTCTTCAAACTATCTCTACGGCTTCTTCGGAGCCTCTTCTGCGTTTCTTCCGAAGCTTCTCCAAAGCCTCTTTAAAAATTTTTCCAAAGTTTCCTCAAAGCACTCGCCGAAACGCCTTTCGCTGCTCCGTTGTCGCCGACGCTTTCTGTCCGCGGCTTTGTCTTTGTCTTTCTTTGACTTTCATTATACAGCATCCAAATTATTAGTCAAGCCCCGTTTCCTCAATTTTCCGGAAGTCCTCAGTCCTAAACCGCCCAGCCGCCACTCTCCGGCGAACACCGTTCGTTCTCGCTATCCTTTCCTCCGCCGCGACCACCTCCAACCATTCCCGCTACCCTTCTCTCCGCCGACCACCCCGCTCGTTCCCGCTATTTCAGGTTTTACAGCCTCAAACTCGTAGCCGACTGTGTAAAAACTGAAATCGGGGTCGGGAGGAGCTGGCCAAGGCGATCCGACTCCCTACGACCAGCCGACCGCCACACTCGTTCCCGCTATTTCAACTTTTACAGCCTCAAACTCAGAGCCGACTGTGTAAAAACTGAAATCGGGGGCAGAGAGAGCGGGCAAAGGCGATTTGACTCCATCCGGTCAACCAACCACCTCTCTCGTTCCCGCTATTTCAACTTTTACAGCCTCAAACTCGTAACCGACTGTGTAAAAACTGAAATCGGGGTCGGAGGGGTTAGCCCGAAGCTGTCCGTCCGCATTCCGACTCTCTCCGACCAGCCGACCACCCCGCTCATTCCCGCTATTTCAACTTTTACAGTCTCAAACTCGGATCCGTCTGTGTAAAAACTGAAATCGGGGGCAATGGTAGCGCCGGAAGTGATCCGGAAACGGTTTAGAGGTGATCCGGAGGTAATTCGGAGATGATCTGAAGGCCCGATACGGATACACCGGAGGCGGAGGCTCCAAAACACTCCAGAACACGGGGACTCCGTAGCATTGACACGGGCGTGAAATCGTGTATACTTCATCATGAGTTAGCGGCAGGTAACAAGCCCGCCGCTTTGTTAGAGCATTGTGGTTAGTATTTGCTAACCACAATGACAGGACAGAAAGGTACGGAGTAAATGATAGACAAAAGACTCCTTCGCCTCTTAGGTGACAATAGAAAATACATATTTTACACAGTGGCGTTGATGGTGGCCGGGCTCTTCGCCAATGTCGCGATCACGGCGAGCATTTGCCGCGCCATCGACCTGGCGGCGGGATACGGTAACCAGGGCCATCGCACCATCGGACTGGCGGCGGGATACGATAATCACAACGGCGGCGCGGTTATCTTTTTGTGGCCGGCTCTGGTTGCCCTCGTCGGAATCGTCGCGCGCTACACTGCCACCCGCTTTGTCGGTAATTTGAAAGACACGCTGGGAAGAAAAGCAAAAAAAGACCTCCGCGAAAATGTCTATAACAAAATCGTCCGGCTGGGCGTTCGTTCCGCGGACGGATTGAGCATGGCGGGTCTGACCCAGGTCGCCATGGAAGGCGTCGAGCAACTGGATCTATATTACTCTACATATATACCGCAGTTTTTTTACGCGATGACGGCCCCCGTTATTTTGTTCTTAATTACAGTCTGGATCGATTGGCGCGTGGCCCTCGTGCTTCTGGCCTGCGTCCCCCTGATCCCCCTCTCTATCGTCGCGGTGTCCAAATATGCCCGACGGATTTTCACCAAATATTGGGGCAAATACACTACTATGGGCGACGGCTTCCTCGACAGCATCCAGGGGCTGAAGGAACTCAAAATCTTTAAGGCGGACGGCGCGCAACACGTCAAAATGAATGCCGCCAGCGAGGAGTTCCGCAAGATCACGATGAAAGTGCTTGTGATGCAACTGTCCAGCGTCACCATCATGGACTTTGTGGCCTACGGCGGCGCGGGTCTCGGCATCGCCATCGCGGTACTCAGCGTAATAAATCACGGTCTTTCCCCTTTCGCGGCACTGTTTCTGATTCTTGTGGCCGTCGAATTTTTCCTCCCCCTCCGCGCCTTCGGCTCGGCCTTCCACGTGGCAATGAGCGGCGTCTCCGCCGGCGGCAAAATCCTCTCACTCCTTGACCGCCCCGATCCCGTCTGGGGCGAAGGCGCAGTCGAAGGCACAGCACTAGCCGTGCGAAACCTCAGCTTCTCCTACGACGACCACCGGAATGTGCTGAAAAACATCAAC
>JAAZIX010000112.1 GCA_012800655.1 Clostridiaceae bacterium
AGCCTGATCGGCATGGTTCTGGCTGTATTCCTGCCGGGACTGCTGAAGAACCGGGTTATCCAAGCGGAGAAGAAGGCGATCGCCGCCGACGAAGCCAATCTCTCCCTATTCAACGAAATCCTGAACGGTCTGGAAACAATCGTTAATTTCGCCAAAGAGAATCTGTTTATCAGCCGCTTCCGGCGCAGTACCGCCGCATATACTCAAGAACGGAAAAAGTGGCAGCGTTCTATAGCCGCCAGCTTCCACATCGCTCAGCTGATTCTAAACGCGTACAGTGTCGCCGCTCTCCTGATCGTCGCCGCCGTGGTCTCCGACGGTAGGCTCGGTATCGCCGACTATATCGCCGTTCTCGGCATACTCTTTAACTTCACGGATAATCTTCCCTATACCAGCCACTATCTGCAACGTTTCAAGGCGGCGCGGGAAAATCTCAATTACATCAACGAAACCATCGCCTACGAAGAGCAAGCAATCGCCGCTGACGCCGTCGACTTGGATCGCGTGGAAGACATCCGCTTCGACCGCGTTTCCTTCACCTATCCGGATAGCGACCGACCTATTTTAGAAGACTTCTCCCTAAAGATAAGCGAACGGGGCATAACCCAGATTCAAGGCGAGAGCGGTCGCGGCAAGTCCACTCTGCTCAGTCTGCTCTGCGCCTATTATCCCGTGGACGAGGGAGAGATTTCCATCTCCGGCATAGCCTTGGATCGGGTGGGTAACTTGAACGATCTCGTCACCATCATGCGCCAGGACAGCATCTTCTTCGACGGCAGTCTGGCGGAAAATCTCAGCATGTACCGTCCCGTGGCCGATGAGGAACTCGTCGACGGCCTGCGCCGTCTGGGTCTACCGCACCTGGCCGATCCGAAGATTCTGCATGCGCCCCTGGGTCTCTATTCCGGCGGCGAAGCCCGACGTCTCATGGTCCTGCGCGCTCTCCTGAGAGGGTCGGAAATCATAATATTGGACGAACCCTTGGCCAACCTGGACCCGGAGTCGATCCGTCTCCTGGAAGAAGTTCTGGCCGCGGAAACCGACCGTTTCCTGATTTTAATCACCCATCAGCCCGTCAACATACCGACGCAACTTAGCCTGTCTATGTAGTTGAGTCCGCCAACGTAGCAAGGAGGGAGTTCCATGAGCTTCAGCAATAAAATTATTATGGGAGCTTTGCGGCTGGTGATGCGTTTCTCGAATCCGCCGGAACAGGACGTCGACAAAATCTACGCCCACGCCAAAGCGCACAATGAGAGCCGGGTCTTTAAAGTTCCTAAGAGTGGGAGAATCGAGTACATAGACCAAAAAATTCACACCGATCTCGAAAGCTATCACTGCCTCAGAATAAAAAGAAAAGGGCAGAAACCGAGCCGTGCCGTGCTCTATATATGCGGCGGCGGAGGGGTGTATGACCATTGCCGAGCTCAGCTGTTCCTGGCCAAAAAACTCCTTAAGTGGGTGGATGCCGAAATCTACTATCCCTTTTATCCGCCTTCGACCAAGCATCCCATAAAAGAAGCTTCGAGAATGATCTTTGAAACCTACAAAGTAATGCTGGATGAATACAGTCATGAAAAGATAGGGGTCGTGGGTCTGTCCGCCGGCGGAACAGCGGCCATGGTCATGATTTCCTGGAAAAACTACTACGAGCAAGACATTCCTCTGCCGGCTCTGACCATAGCTCTCTCCCCCGGTCATGTTCCGGCAAATTCGGCTGAAAGGACAAGTCTCGCAGCATACAGGGACGTGGATCCATGTATCCCCGTGGAAATGATCGAGGCCTACGGGCAAATCAACAGAGGCGGGCAAGACCTTGAGCCCTGGCTGATCCACACCGCCCACGGAGATTTTCGCAATGCCGGGCAGATTCTCCTCTATTTCGGCGAGAAGGAGAGTCTGGCTTTTGGCGCTCCCGTATACCGAGAATTTCTTAAAAAAGCGGGAGCGGACTATCGGATACATGTTGAGCCGGGCATGCCCCACTGCTACGCAGCTGTGAGAATAAACAAAACAACCCGCAGGACCTATGATGAAATTGTCGCTCTTCTGAACGGGCTTTAGATCCTTAATACTTTATCACATCCTTTCGGGCAAACGTTACGCCGGCCGCCGCGCATTGCGCCCACTCAAAACGCCGCTACAAAATCAGTATCTATGCTAGAATAGCGGCGTGAACAGGCTAAACCGTTTACGTAAGCCGCTTGCGGAGAGGCACAGAAAGGATCGCGCCGCGCTATGCCAACTTTAACCGAAGGAAAAATAGGCAAGACTCTGGTTGTCTACGCTCTACCTATACTTTTCTCCAACCTGTTACTCCAAACCTCCCTCCTCGTTGAGGCACTTCTCCTCGGCTCGCAAGGCAAGGCCAGTCTCGCTGCCGTCGGTGCCGTCGCTCCCTTCATCGCCCTCATTCAGGCTCTGCCGCTTGCCGCAGCGGCGGTTTTCGCGGTGCCAATATCCGTTGCGATCGGTCAGCGCGACTATGCTCGTCTGCACCGGGCAACTCACACCACTTTCACTTTTTGCTTCCTGTTCTCCATAGTTATGGCCATCCTTCTGAGCCTCCTTGCCACTCCTCTCATGAAGCTGATCGCCGTGCCGGAGAATGTACTTGCCAACGCCACTCTCTATTTCCGCCTCAACAGTCTCGCCTTTATTTTCTATCTTACCTCCACCGGCAGCTTTTCGATCCTTCAGGGCTGCGGCGAGTCGCGGCGTCCTTTCCGTATTCTTACTATCAGTACAGTCGCCGGTCTGGGTCTGAGCGTGCTGTTTATCCGCGTCTTGCAGCTTGGTGTCCTGGGCGCGGGACTGACCGTTGTCTTCACACAATTTATTTCTTTCGTTCTGGTTTCTATTTCCCTCTTTACCTCGACCGAACCCTGGCGACTTACCTGGCGCGAAATGACCCTTGACCGCAAAATAATCGCTGAGACCATGAAGATCGCTCTCCCGGTCGGAATCCAAATTCTTATTTTTACCGTAACCACCACGATTATCCAGGCCGAGATCAACGGCACCGGCAGCGCAGCCGCCATTGCCGGCTACACGATATTTATCCGTCTGTCCGGATTTTTAACCATGGGTATGAAAGCCATTGGCATCGCCAACCAGAACATGGTCGGACAGAACCTCGGAGCCGGTAAGTACGACCGAATCCGTAAGAGCTTCTGCTTTGCCCAGCTGTATAACCTCGCTTTTTCTATCATTACCACCATACCTATGGTCGTTTTCGCCGCACCGCTGGTTGGGATTTTCAACTCCGATCCGGACGTCATTGCTTTCGCCTGCGGTATTATCTATATCGGCTTACCGTTGACAATCGGTTACGGCATCAATGATATCTTTGCCAGAATGCTGGCAACTCTGGGACGACCGCGCTTTTCGCTGGGTGTCGGCATAATCGCCATTCTGGGCGTCCGGCTCATTTGGATCAAGATCGTTTTGCCGATAATCGGCATCACGGCGAGAAATATCGGCTGGATCTTTTTCCTCAGCTACTCCGCCCTAATAATTTGTGACCTGGTCTATTACCTTTTCTTCCCCTGGCGACCGCCGGAAATGCAACGCCTGTCCCGAAAACGCAAGACAAAAAGTGCCTGACACTCTTAAGCATGCACCGAGACCGACCTCGTCACATAACTCGTCACACAAATATAAGATACTCGCGAAGTTAACGTCTGTGCTAGAATAGCGGCGAAAACAGACCAAACCGTTCGCAGAAGTTGCGCACGGAGAGGCGTAGAAAGGATCTCCGCCGCATTATGGCGAACTTAACCGAGGGGAAAATAGGCAAGACTCTGGCGATATACTCGCTACCTATTCTTCTTTCCAATCTGTTACTCCAGACCTTTGTCATCGTGGAAGCGCTTCTCCTCGGATCACAGGGTAAGGCCAGTCTCGCCGCCGTCGGCGCCGTCTCTTCCCTTATTGCACTTGTCCAGAGCCTGCCGATCAGTATTTCGGCACTTTTCGCGGTGCCGGTCGCCGTCGCGGTCGGGCGTCGCGATTACGCTCGTCTGCACCGGGCGACTCATACAGCCTTTTTCTTCTGCTTCCTGTTATCCGTGGCTATGGGCATAATCCTTAGCATTCTATCTACCCTCCTCATGAAGCTGTTCTCCGTACCGGAGAATGTGCGTGCCGACGCTGCGCTCTATTTCAACCTTAACAATATCGCCTTCGTCTTCTATCTGACCTCCGCCGCCGGTTTCTCAATCCTTCAGGGCTGCGGCGAATCGCGGCGTCCTTTCCGAATTCTCACTATCAGCACGGTCAGCGGTCTGGGCCTGAGCGTGCTGTTTATCCGTATCCTGCAACTCGGCGTCCTGGGCGCCGGACTGACCGTCATACTCACACAGTTTATTTCTTTTTTCCTGGTTTCCATTTCACTCTTCACCTCAACGGAGCCCTGGCGGCTCACCTGGCGTGAAATGACCCTTGACCGTACCGTGATCGGCGAGACAATGAAGATCGCTCTCCCCGTCGGCTTTCAAAGTATCCTCTTCTGTTTATCCACCGCTTTCCTCCAGTCCGAGATCAACCGTACCGGTAGCGCAGCCGCTATTGCCGGCTACACGATATACGGCCGTCTGTCCGGGTTCATCACTCGCGGCATGCTCGCTTTTGCCACCGCCAACCAGAATGTAGTCGGACAGAACCTCGGGGCGGGTAATTACGAACGGATTCGGAAGAGTACCGGCTTTGCCCATTTGTATAACATCATATTTGCTCTTCTTACCGCCCTACCCATAACTGTTTTTGCCGCGCCGCTGGCCGGGATCTTCAACCCCGACCCGGATGTTATCGTTTATGCCTCCACCATTATGTGTTTCGCCTTCCCGTTGACAATCGGCTACGGTGTCAATGAGGTGTTTGCCCGGATGCTGGCAACCCTCGGGCGACCGCGCTTTGCGTTGGGTGTCAGTATAATCACTCTCCTGGGTTTCCGCCTCGCCTGGATCAAGATCATTATGCCGATAATCGGCGTCACGGCGAGAAATATCGGCTTGCTTTTCGGTATCAGCTACGCCCTCCTGCTTATATGCGACCTGGTCTACTACTTGTTCTTCCCCTGGCGTCCGCCGGGAATGGAGCGTCCGCCCCGAAAGAAAAAGGTCGAAAACGTCTGATTCCCTTTCGCAAACATAATACCCGTCCGTTTTTTACAATCCGCGCCGATAAATGTGATGCTCACAAAGTCGGCGTCTGTGCTAGAATAGTGGCAACCGTTTCGCAGACACTATACATGGAGAGGCTTAGAAAGGATCGTCCGCATTATGGCAAGCTTAACCGAAGGGGAAGGCGGCATAAAAGAGCCCGCCGGCGTTAAGGCAAGCCTAACCGAGGGAAAAATAGGCAAAACTCTGGCAATCTATACGCTTCCTATTCTTTTCTCCAGCCTTTTGCTCCAGGCCTTTACCATAGTAGAGGCTCTTCTTCTCGGAGCGCAGGGTGCGGCCAGTCTCGCCGCCGTCGGTGCCGTCTTTTCCTTTATTTCACTCGTTCAGAGTATGCCGATTGCCATCGCAGCACTTTTTTCGGTGCCGGTCGCAGTTGCGGTCGGGCAACGCGACTACGCTCGTCTGCACCGGGCAACTCACACCACCTTCACTTTCTGCTTCCTGCTATCCGCATCTATGGCAATTGTCCTGAGTCTACTTGCCACCCCCCTTATGAAGCTGATTTCCGTGCCGGAGGATGTGCGTCCCGATGCCACTCTCTATTTTTGCCTTAACAATCTCTCCTTCATTTTCTATCTGACCTCTGCCGGAGGTTTTTCGATTCTTCAGGGCTGTGGCGAATCGCGCCGCCCCTTCCGCATTCTCGTCATCAGTACAGTCGCCGGCCTCGGCTTGAGCGTATTGCTTATCCGCGTCCTGCGACTTGGTGTCCTGGGGGCGGGACTGACCATCGTGCTCACGCAATTTATTTCTTTCATTCTGGTTGTCATCTCACTGTTCTTCACAACGGAACCTTGGCGGCTTTCCTGGCGCGAAATGACCCTTGACCGTACCGTAATCGGCGAGACCATGAAAATAGCTCTTCCCGTCGGTTTTCAAAGTATCCTCTACTGTATAACCACCACTGTTCTCCAGTCCGAGATCAACGCCACCGGCAGCGCAGCCGCTATTGCCGGCTACACGATATATAGCCGTCTGTCCGGGATTGTCTCTCGCGGCTTGGGTGCCTTTGCCACCGCCAATCAGAATATGGTCGGACAGAACCTCGGTGCCGGCAAATACGATCGAATACGAAAGAGCACCGGTCTGGCCTTGCTGTACAACGTCATCTTTGCTCTTTTGACCGCCCTGCCTATAACCGTTTTCGCCGCGCAGTTGGCCGGATTATTCAACTCTAACCCGGACGTCATCGCCTACGCCTCCGACGTTATTTATCTCGCCATTCCGCTGTCCATCGCCTTCGGTATCAATGAGGTCTTTGCCCGGATGCTGGCAACCCTTGGGCGACCGCGCTTCTCGTTGGGTGTCAGCATAATCTCTCTCCTGGGTGTCCGCCTTACCTGGATCAAGGTTGCCCTGCCACTGCTCGGCACCACGGCGACAAATGTCGGCTGGACTTTTTTCCTGAGCTATGCCGCCCTGCTGATATGCGACCTGGTCTACTACCTATTCTTCCCCTGGCGACCGCCGGAAATGCAACTGCAACGCCGACCCCGGAAACGCAAGGCAAAAAGCGCCTGATATTTCTTTCGCGGGCAAAATTTCAACTTCTACGCACCCACATATGAAGCGCCATGCCCGGCGCACCGAAAGATGGCGGGTCTTTCACCCGCCCCTTGTTTTCTATGCTCATGGAGCCGGCTTAATCTTTTTGCAAGCCGGCTCCAACTGTTTACAAACAGGTCTTGCCTAATTGTCCGGCTGTCCTGCTTTTCTCCTCGCAACTACATAAATTAAACCGCTCAGTAATATCAGAATAGGGCTCAGCCACGAATGATTCTCCTTACCGGATCCGGTTCCCGGTACCGGCTTGGCGGAATCCGTCGGTTCAGTCGACTCGGTCGCTTTTGTTATATCCACCGAGTCATATAATTCCTGCAGTTCGGGCTCCGTAGGCTCAGACTCAGTAAGCTCAGGTTCGGTAAGCTCGGGTTCCGTAGGTTCTGGTTCCGTCGGTTCAGGCTCGCTAGACTCGGGTTCCGTCGGTTCAGGTTCGGTAGGTTCGGGTTCCGTAGACTCGGGTTCCGTAGGTTCGGGTTCGGTCGGTTCAGGCTCGCTAGACTCGGGATCCGTAGGCTCAGGCTCAGTAAGCTCAGGTTCGGTAGGCTCGGGTTCCGTAGGTTCGGGATCCGTAGGCTCGGGTTCCGTAGGTTCGGGATCCGTAGGTTCGGGATCCGTAGGTTCGGGATCCGTAGGTTCGGGATCCGTAGGTTCGGGATCCGTAGGTTCG
>JAAZIX010000113.1 GCA_012800655.1 Clostridiaceae bacterium
CAAGCTGTAAAAGTTAAAAAAGCGGGAACGGATGAGGCGGTTTGCGTGTGGGAGATGGTCGGACAGCTTCAGAGTCCCCGCCTCTGACCCCGATTTCAACTTTTACAGGATAGATCCACGGCTTTGTGTCGTAAAAACTGAAATAGTGGGAACAGGCGGGGAAGTTAGTTGCGGAAGGCCGGTGAGAGGCAGGAAAGATGCAGGCAGACAGCTTCGCCCGTTAATTACAATAGGAATTTGCGCCAAAACCCCGAATTCGGCCCTCAAAAACTGCAAAAAAATAAAAAATAGTGACAAATAGTCACACTACAAAAAATTGGCCTCCGGCTAAAATGACACTAGGGGTAAATACCGATAAATAAACGGGAGGAAATTTCTATGAAAACAAAAAAAATAGTAGTCTTGCTTTTGGCGCTGCTGATGGTTTGGGCGGTACTGCCCCCGCAAGGGACAGCCGCGGCAGGCGAACCCGATATCGTGTTGGGCACGAGCAAGCTCAGCGTGGGCAATACGGTGTGGTTCGGCAACTATAACAACGCACCCGTTCATTGGCGTGTGATGGGCAACGGGAACGATCTGACAGGCGGAAATCCGGCTTCCAGGCTGTTTCTGTCCGACCGCGTGCTCGACAAGACGATGTTCAACCCGGCGGCTACTAACGATGTTTGGCAAGGTAGCGTGGCACAGAGCTGGTGCCAAAGCTTTTATGATGGCAACACGTTCAGCGCGGGAGAAAAGTCCGCTCTTATCGCAACATCGAAAAATGACGCCGCGTATGAAGGTAAACATACGTTTTATGGGGCAACTTATGGTACCTCTTTATTGGCGAACGAACACGTTTTCTTCCTCTCGGCGGAAGAAGCGGAAACCATTTATTTTTCCTATGACGATGACAACAGCCGGATTGCATACAATTTAAACGGCATCGAATCTCCCTGGTGGTTGCGATCACCACATGTAAATCCTTTGACCGCCAGCGAAGTAGATACGGATGGGTGGGTATACTTCCAGGGAATCTCCTCTGTTGACGGCGCAAGGCCCGCTTTTAATCTCAATGTTGACGCGGCCTCAAGTCCCGTTCTGTTCACATCGGCCGCCGTGGGTGGCAAGCCTTCTACCGTCGGCCTGGCGGAGATTGTCTCCGGCGCGGGGACCGAGTGGAAGCTGACTCTGTCGGATTCAAACCACAGCGGATTCTCCGCATCAGCCGGAGACGGGGCAATACTGAGCAGGACGGCAGGCTATACGGACTGGATTATTCCGGTGTCTTATTCGGGAGCGGTAACGGGAACGAATGAAAAAATCTCCGCGATGATTTGTAAAGACGGAACGGCGCTGTACTACGGGCAACTCGCCGACGCCGCCGACGGTGCCCAGTCCATCAACGTCTCCATACCGACAGGGTTGACTTCGGGGACATATCAGCTGAAGCTGTTCAATGAGCAGGTAAACGGCGACAAGCAGACCGACTACGCCAGCGCCTTCTCCGACATTACGTTCAGGGTAAACAGACCGGCTATAATGCCGGACATGGGCCAAATAGGCGTGGGTGATACTGTTTGGTTCGGCAACTATTCCACATCGGAATACGAGCCGCTCGAGCCTGTCCTGTGGCGCGTGATGGGCGAAGGAAACAACAGCGGCGGAAATTCCAAGCTACTTCTGTCCGACCGCTTGCTTGATAGTACGTCTTTCTATCACGCAGGTTTTTACAATAACCAATGGCAGGGTAGCTTGGCTCAGACCTGGTGCACAGGCTTTTTCACGAATGCTTTGAGCGAGGTGGAGAAGACCGTTCTGATCAGTACGTCAAAAAGCGATGCGGCATATACCGGTAAATATGAATCGTTCGGCACCTCTTCATTGATTGACGAGCATGTTTTCTTTCTGTCGGCAGAGGAAGCGGAAAGCATTTATTTCCCATATGACGATGACAGCAGCCGGATCGCAAAGGAATTAGACGACAGTAACTGGACCTGGTGGTTGCGGTCACCACTTAACGTCGGCAATGATGATGCCGGTATTGTGGATATGGACGGCAAAGTGTCCTACCAACCCACCAACTACAGCGGCGACGCACGGCCCGCTTTTAATCTCGATTTGGATCCGTATACGACGCATCTCCTCCTAGTATCACCTGCCGTAGGCGGCAAAGTCAGCGGTCCTCTCGGCGCCGACGCGCTGACAGCCGTTCCCGATACGGATACGACCGAGTGGAAGCTGACGCTACGGGACGACAGCCGCAATTTTGAAATTACATGGGCGGTGGTGACTTCCAAAAAATTTATATTCGAGTATGTAAACGCGCCGGTCGGCCAGAACGAATATATCTCGGCCATACTCACAGGCGGCGGTTGCCAACCGATCAGTTACTACGGCCGCATCGCACAGCCTACGGCCTCGTCCGGCAGACTGACCATTCACTTCCCGGTTGAGGCGGCGGATGGCACCTCTTGCCTCTTTGTCTTTTCCGAACAATGCAACGGTGATAAACAGACCGACTACGCCCTCGGTTCCGAAATCTCTCGCTATGAGCCGAACGCCTTCGACGTTACGAGCACTCTAACCAATATGACAACCGATGACGGAGACGGCTACCTTTATAACGACTTCGACTGGGAAACCGGCTATGTAGCGAAATATGACTATTCCGCTAATCTCGCCGCCGACAGCGGTTATCTGCTCCCCGAAGATATCATCGTAAAGGTTGGCGAAACCACACTGACCAAAGGTGCCGGTTACGACTACAACAGCACAAGCGGCGCGTTGCTGATTCATAAAGAATACATAAACGAGGACATCGAGATTGTGGCGAACGGTGTACCTGTTGTCTACGACGTAACGGTACAAACGGAAGGCAGCGGCACGGCCTATGCAACCCCGTCTTCAGCCACCATGGGAACGCAGATCGCACTGACCGCCACTCCGGCTACGGGCTGGAAATTCAAGGAATGGCAGACTGTATCCGGCGATATCACCATCTCGGACAGCTACACGTTCACGATGCCGAACAGCAATGTCACGGTTAAGGCCGTATTCGAAGCCATCGTCTACGACGTAACGGTACAAACGGAAGGTAGCGGCACGGCCTATGCCACCCCGTCTTCCGGCACCATGGGAACACAGATCGCCCTGACCGCAACACCGGCTACGGGGTGGAAATTCAAGGAATGGCGGAATGTATCCGGCAATATCACCTTCTCAGACAGCTACAAGTTCACGATGCCGAGTAGCAATGTCACAGTTAAGGCCGTATTCGAACCGATACAGGCCGATATCACTTTCGACCCTTCCGGCGGAAAGTGGGAGGACGAAACAACCGCTCCCAAAGTAATCACGGCAAACGTCGGCGATGAAATTACGATCATAGGAGCTCCTACTAGAGAAGGATATGAGTTCCGGCACTGGCAAGGCTCGGTGCATCATCCGGGCGAAACGTATCAGGTACCGATAGGCGGTCATACGTTTACGGCCGTCTGGCGGAAAATTACGCCGACCGAACCGACTGAAACCGAACCGACGGAGACCGAGCCGACTGAAACCGAGCCGACGGAGACCGAGCCGACTGAAACCGAACCGACGGAGAGCAAGCCGACGGAGTCCGAACCGACGGAACCGGGTAATACCGAACCGGGTGAAACCGAGCCGACAGAGCCGGGTGATGCTGAGCCTACGGAGCCGGACGACACTTTGCCGACAACAGGTGAAAACTTCAGAATCCACCTGTGGCTGATCCTGCTACTTGTCGTTGCCGGCGGACTGCTGTTATTCTTCAACAAGAAGAAGTTATCGAGACAAAAGGATTAAATCAAAGCCGACCGCATATAAGTCGATCACTAAGGGAATTAATTGACAAATGGGAGCCGAACATAGATTCGGCTCCTCTTTTGTGTGTCGGGCATTAATAATGACTCGGTAGTTAAGGAGCAAATAAAGCGCCACTATTGCAATTACAGCACATGTATCAGAGTGTTTTTGGAGACAAGTCGGTTACAAAATCAAAAAAAACTCGCAAAATCTGCAAAAAAAATAAAAGTAGTGACAAATGGTCACATTACAAAAAGAATTTTCCCGAGTAAAATACTGTTAAAAGGGCAAATCTGCCTTTTTGTCCGGTAATTGCGGTTGGGGCCAGGCGCGGATCCCCCTTCCCGAAAACAAACGGTCCGCCTAAGTTAACAGTGAGCAAATATCAAAAACAAACGGGAGGATAACGAATCTATGAAAACGAAAAAAGCAATAGCCCTTGTTCTGGTGCTACTGACTTCGCTGATGATCTGTGTAGCGGTACCCCCGCAAGAGACGGTCGCGGCGGGCTCGCC